>CAZJLX010000562.1:0-1926 GCA_964546545.1 uncultured Ignavibacteriaceae bacterium
GGAAACGAATATAATGATGTTTTCCACTGGCATATTGAAATTTTCCCCAAACTGACCAAAATCGCCGGTTTTGAGTGGGGTTCCGGATTTTATATTAATCCGACTCTTCCGGAAGATGCCGCGGCGTTTATGAGAGAAATCGATGTCTCCCGGGCGGAGCAGCTCTTTGGCGCCGGAGTCGCCAGTTCCTGAAAAATTCCCCCCAATAAAATTTCGGTTAAAGATATATTATATTCTTAATTTCGGGATTTTATAAATATCGCCTCACGACCGATTCCGAAAAGGGGATACCGAGAGACGGCAGAGAATGCTGACGATTAATAATTTACAGTAATATTTCTGGCCTCAAGTTCCATGATAAGAGTATCTGATGAATATGTCGAAAGAGGGTTTCCGTTCAGCCAGATTATGTCACCCGAACCAAGACCCGAATTGTTGACCAACGGCTGAATATCTACTATCTGGTTAGAGTCAAGATACAATTCCTGCAATGATATCAGATTGGATAAATCGTCTATATTGATAATATTATTGTTACCGAGATTTAAAGTATTCAGCCCACCGAGTCCGGCCAGAGCATCCACGCTGTCGATGTCGTTATCCTCTAATGATAAAAAGTGCAAACCGGTATGCAATGCCAGTGAGTCTATATTACTTATTTGATTATGAGCCAGAATCAATGTATCCAGTTTATTCATAAGCAATTGATTTAAAGCATTTTTGCGGCCGATCTGACTGATATCCTGAATTAAATTATTGCTTAGATCAAGATTGATAAGCCTTCGCAGATAATATATTCCGGCGATATTGGCGATATTTCTGTTATCAGCTGTCAATGAATCCAGAGAGGTAATCTGCGAGAGAAATAGCAGCGAATCGTATGACATTGAAAGATGCTCGCGGACAGCACTGTCGAGGGCCATATCATTAAAGGAAATGACGGAATCCTCAAATGGGATGGCCAGAACGATATTGGATGAAATCGAAATATTATCGGTTTCATCATAGGCTCTGATTCCAAAGTAATGATCCACATTATAGGTCAGATCGGCTACGGTAAGGGTCTCTGCACTCCCGGCCGGCTTCGGGGCAGGGATATTGGGAACCTTGATTGTTAAAGTATCCCAGTAAAATAAAACTATTTCCGGCATATAATAATAACCGACTTCATATTTTGAGGCGGTTCCGATTGAGTCGTCATCGCCCGGTGCTGTCCAGGCAAAGGTCACTGTTGATGCCGTCGAGTCTATGACATGAAAATCGGTTATTCCGCCCGGCAGAATACCGTCGGTCACGCCGATAGTCGTCTTATTCTCATCGCAGGATATGAATACAAAGATTAATATAATCAGTAAAATTAATAATATTCTGGTCACCGTTTTCCTCCACCATATAGCGATATGGTTTTTTGCCTTCGGTCTGCTCTCAAACGCATTTTCCCTAATAAACCTGTGTTCTAATGGCATCCCATATTATCCAGATCCGCCCGATTTGACTGTTTTACAGATCTGCCTATCCGTTCAAATATACGGCAGTCAGAATCGGCTGTCAATTTTATTTTCTTTATTATACTCAAACAACTGCCTTTGGGGCGGCTTTATTTGTATCCCGGTTCCGGTCGACTTCCTTGATATGTTCAATTGAGCCTGTTCATTTATTAAACAGGGCTTAAATAGACCAATAATCGGATAAGTTTCGAAAATGTCATGTAATGTAAATAAAAAAATCATTGTCGGCCCAATCATAAAAAGTTGACAAACGATTTTTCCGATATATATTAAAACCGTTAAGCGGGAATAGCTCAGGTTGGTAGAGCACCACCTTGCCAAGGTGGCTGTCGCGGGTTCGAACCCCGTTTCCCGCTTTTTTTAATGGCGGCTTAGCCAAGTGGTAAGGCAGAGGTCTGCAAAACCTCTATTCTCCGGT
>CAZJLX010000563.1:0-1925 GCA_964546545.1 uncultured Ignavibacteriaceae bacterium
CTATACAATCCGATAAAAACAGTTTGACAACGGCCTTTTCATAGGTGACAGAACGATTAAAAGTCCATTGGACATTTATACTGCCTCACCCATAGTTATTCAAAATCCCCCATCGCCCGTCAGCGCTGAATCTATTAAACATCATCAAACAATAATAAACAGCAATAAACTATTGACATAATATAGTATTCATATATATTTAATAGAAATTAACTCGCTCAGAGGAGATAAATTATGAGTAAACTCTTTTCGCTTGAATATTTCCCCTCGCTTCAGAACTCGGATGAATTTTTCGAGAAAATAATCGAATCGAAAAATATCGCGGGACGGATTTTAAATCAGCTTCTGTTGATTATCATATTCTCATTTCTTTATGGTATCGTCATGGGTTCATACCACAGCTTTTTGCAGGCAATTGTGGCGGGGGCCAAAGTATCGATCCTTTTCACTCTGTCACTTCTGATTTGCTTCCCGGCCTTTTTTATTGTCCAGTATATTCTTGGCTCGCGATTAAAACTGCATCAGATGGTTTCAATTGTTCTTTCCGGGTTTGTCCTGACCGGCGCGATTATGCTTTCGTTTATCCCGATTGTCATAATTTTTCTTCTGACCGGCAGCAATTACTATTTTATCCAGCTTCTGCATATCGCCATTTTTATTTTCTCCGGTATTTTCGGGATGAATACCATCGTCCATGCCCTGAAATTTTCCTGCGAAAAAAAGAACGTCTATCCGCAAACCGGGGTGGTTATCTTCCGTTTCTGGCTGGTGATATTAGCCTTTGTCGGGATTCAGCTGGCCTGGAATTTCCGGCCTTTTATGGGTGACCGGGGGAAACCGTTCGAGCTTTTCCGGCATTATGAGGGGAATTTTTATGCGGCGCTGATTTATTCGATCAATCAACTGGTCAGTCCCGCCAGGGAAAACGAAACGGAGGGTGATCAGAATACTCTTCAGGAGAATATCACGATAGACACGCTGACTCTGGAACAATTATTCGGGGATAGTTAAATTGAATACCGACATCATGACGCTTGAGGAAGTCGCCGCCTATTTAAAAGTTAAGCCACAGACTATCTATACCTGGGCGCAGGAAAAAAGAATACCGGCCGCCAAACTGGGCAAGGAATGGCGTTTTAAAAAATCGATAATCGACGAATGGTACAACTCGCATATCGATGACAGCTTTTCCGAAATAATCGATAAACTCAAAAAGAAACCGAAGGATTGATAATACTTTAAAGTATGTCGATAAAAAAGGCAGGAGTTGATTCTCCTGCCTTTTTCACATTATGGACTGTATCGTCATGGGCTCATCTGTTGAGAACCGCCCAAAATCTGCTGTACCATCGGATCACTGCGGTTGTTTTTATAATCGGCGTACATTTGTGTCGCGCGAACGATATCACCGGAGCGCCGCGATTCATACAGCACCTGCATCAGCTTGCGATAACCGTAGGCATTACTCGGATTAGCCTCAAACGCCGCCCAGAGGTCTACCAGGCCTTCCTCGGTTCGGCCCTGATGATGTTTCACCAGACCGAGATCGGATAAGTAAAAGAGGTTTTTCGGATTTTTCTTATGCAGCATCGTCAGATAATCTTCCGCCTGTTTCAAAAGAGCATCGGATCGGGTCGTGTCTCCGTCCTGAAGACAAAAAGCGGATAGGGTGGAATAGGCCTGGTAAAATTCCGGATATTTTTCGATCATCAATTCCATTATATGATAGGCCCGTTCATTGTCGCCGGTACGGCGGAACTCATCGGCCAATCGCAGGGCATTAAAACCGACCGCCAGCATCACGCCGGTCGCATTTTCATCGCGATAAATATCAGGATTATCAAGCCCGTCGTACCTGTACACTTCGGTGTACAGACGATACCCCTCATCGGCATCAATCTGCCGCTCCCGTTTGGCGCTATCAA
>CAZJLX010000564.1:0-971 GCA_964546545.1 uncultured Ignavibacteriaceae bacterium
TGAATTTTCTCAATCCGATGCAAACGATGGTAACCGGGACAACCAAAGACGGAACTTTTCTGGTTGAAAACGGACATATTACTTCGGCGATAAAAAATATGCGCACCAGTCAATCGATATTGGAGGCGTTCTCCAATATTGAAATGATATCCGAAGATTCGATAATATATCCGCAATATTCGGTGCTGATGAAAGTCCCGGCGATGAAAATAAATAATTTTAATCTGAATCTTGAAGCTGAGGATGAGAATAAATGCTGAGGCGACAGTTTATAAAAGGCGGTTCATTGACCTTTGTAGGGATTATACTTTTGGCAGACTTCTCCCCCGCTTTGGGGATTCCGGAAAACAAACCGGATACGAAGACTAAACAGTCAAGTAATAAAATTCACCGTTTGTACCTTCATGGTGACGCACGTTCCGGTTGTGCCACACCGCCCGGACTATCCGCTCTTCTGGAAAACGGTATTGCCTCAATCATGCCGTATTGAGATGGACCGAGAGCAATTTCATAAACTTCAAAAGGAAGCCGAAGAAAAACTGAGACGGGCCGGTATTGAAGCGGCCGCGGTCGAGGTCATGATAATTCTGGAGACAATTCTGGATGTCGAACGGGTACAGGTGCATCTGTACGGTACCGAACTGCTCTCGGATAAATTGATTGAGGAATTTAATCGGATCGTCGATAAAAGAGCGAGTCGTTACCCGCTTCAATATATTCTCGGTGAGATGTATTTTTACGGTCGGAAATTTTTGGTCGATCCGGATGTTATGGTACCGACACCGGAAACCGAACTGCTCTGCGAGCTGGCCATCAAATATATCAAAAACGAAGGGCTCGAAGCGGCTGAGATTCTTGATGTCGGAGTCGGTTCAGGTGTAATATCGGTAACGATGAGCGCGGAACTTCCGGATGTCTGGGTAACGGCGGTTGACAAATCGCAGGGGGCACTTGGTGTGGCGAGAAAAAAT
>CAZJLX010000564.1:981-1911 GCA_964546545.1 uncultured Ignavibacteriaceae bacterium
GTCGAGAGTCGGATAAATTTTATAAAATCGGATCTTTTTTCAAAGATTCCCAACGGTGTAAAATATGATCTGATTCTTTCCAATCCGCCATATATCTCGGAAGGGGAATATGCCGATTTGCCGCCGGAAGTTCTGGCCGACCCAAAGATATCGCTGGTTGGGGGCGTAGATGGTTTGGATATAATAAAAAGGCTGATAACCGAAGCACCGAGGTATTTGAAATCGAAAGGTCGGCTGATGTTTGAGATTGGTTATAATCAGGCTGAGAAGATCACCGATATCAGCGAAAAAGATATGCGTTATCGATCGTTTTCGGTCGTAAAAGATTTAAATGATATAGACCGGGTAGTAATATTGTCCGTATGAACAAAGATGAAAAGTATAAAAAGCGTCTGGCTGAATTGCAGCCGCTGATGTTTTGTCTGCAGGCGGCTATTGAGATGTACGGCCGCGATGAAGCCAAAAAGCTGGCTGGAAAGGCGTTGGAGAAATATGCCGAGGCTCGTTTTGTCGAACCTTATAAAAATATTCCAAAAGAAAACAGATGGAGACAATTTAAGGATGAATTGATTCATCATGCCGACGATATTGAATATTCGATTGAAAAACTCGATGAGAATTCGGTAAAAGTACAGTACAAATATTGCACCTTTTTTGAAATTTTCAAAGATAATGGTCTGGCCGATTTTGTCCCGATTTACTGCCGGACCGATTTTACCACCAGTCGGGCGATTCATCCGAATCTGAGCTTAAACCGCTCTCAGACGATAGCCGGCGGGGCGACCCATTGCGACCATTTGTGGTCGTTTGAGCAGGAACAGAAATAATTAATCAGATTATGGCAAAACAGGTTTTATCGATAATCCGCCTGCTTAAGAAGCATTATCCCGATTCAAAATGCACACTGAATTTTAAGACGCCACATCAACT
>CAZJLX010000565.1:0-1889 GCA_964546545.1 uncultured Ignavibacteriaceae bacterium
CGACAGAATATTAAATTGACCCTATCCGATCTTCATTTTCTTTGCGAAGTTATAAACACGAACATTTATCCTCGGTTTACCTGTGATTTTACCGGTTATTATACGCTGGGTACAAATACCGCGCAACTTGAAATCAGTTCTGTTGAATGCGCTTTTGACACGATAGACATTCCGCACGGTGATTTTACGATAACCAGATTATCGAATTCGACCGGGCACGATTCACTTATTTTGGAAGAGTGGGACGTGACCAAATGCACTTTTAAGACTATTCGTGTCGCTAAATAACCCTAGCCGACCGGCCAGGTTACTAACAAGAAGCTCAGGTGTGACCCGATTTGGGCGTGCAGGTCGAGCAGGCATCGTTGCCCTTCAGAGCATTGGAAGCAAAAGTCGAAAACTGCTTGGTTGTTTTTTCCGAGCCGCAGTGGGGACATTTGACTGCTTTGGTCTCAGAAGAAACCAACTCCTCAAACTTTTGGCTGCACTCCAGGCAGATATATTCGTACAAGGGCATTTTACTTTACCTTTATCTTCGACGTCGCAATCATCGAACCAAACAACATACCTATCAAAGCTGCCACACGGACATCACACATCAACGGTCAGGTGATTCCGAATCGGGCATATAACATACTCGCGGCCACTCCGGCCAGCCCGCCCAATATAAGCCCGGCGGCCAGTCTGACAAGAAATTTTTTACTTAATTTCATCGATAATTTCAATCAGTTGCCGCTCAACCTCATTGGCCAGATCAGTCAAATCTGACGCAGGCAGCATCTCGGCAATCATTGACGGCCGCACCAGCGTTATTTTGGTTTTGCCCTTCTCCGGACGAATTACGATTTTACAAGGCATAAACAAGGCGACGTTGATATCATTGTGCAGCGCCTTATAGGCAAAACCGGCATTGCAGACCTCATAAATTTTCAGCGGTTCGATCCGGAAACCTTTGGCCGCCAGTGTTTCCTGGACATTATGAATCGCCAGCACTTTAAAACCATGCTCCGGTACGGTCTTATCCAGCAGGGCGGCGACTTCATTAAAGTCACGCTCCGATTCGACCAGATAGCCCAGTTTATCCATGATTCACCCTCCTGATTTTTATTCCTCTATTATTTCAATAGACGAACTGATTCGCGCCACACCGCGTAATGTCAGGCTGACGGCGCAATATTTTTCTTCGGAAAGCTTCACTGCCTGTTCCACTTTGTCACGATTCAGTTCCTTACCGCGAAAAATATATTTAACATCTATTTTATTAAACGGTTTGGGGTATTGGTCAGGCTGAGACGCTGTGACTTCGATTTCAACGCCGCTGATCTGCTGGCGCATTTTTTTGAGAATCAAAACAACGTCGATTCCGGTACAGCCGATCAGACTAAATAGAATCAGTTCGGTCGGCTTGTAGCCTTCTTCACCGCCACCCGCCTTTTTGGCGCCGTCGGTAACTATTTTATGTCCAAAAGCGGTGTCACCCTCGAATTTAAGACCGCCCGCCCATTTCATTTTGGCTTGAAGCATACTTAATCACTCTCCTTTTTACAGGAATAATAATTGATTGCAGCATAAAATCAAGAAGAGAACCAACCAAATTATTTAAAGCCTTCGTAATTGATTGTTTAGCTCCTCGGCACTTTCAACCGGTAGTTGACATACCGAGTTTTTGCAGACATAGGCTATTGTTCTGCCGGATACCATTCGCCCTTTAAAAAGCGGTAATTTTTCATCACCATCTTTGGAGGATACGACTATCCGATTGGGAAAATAGCGGTTATAAACCACAGGGAGAAATCTTTTTTCAACTTCATCACCGAGCAGAACCAATTCGATTTTTTCCGACGTCAGTTGATTATAAGCCACGACTGCCGAAATCATCGCTTGCGGTC
>CAZJLX010000566.1:0-1889 GCA_964546545.1 uncultured Ignavibacteriaceae bacterium
CGCGAAGTACATAAAGGCGCCGACGACCGAGGCAAAGAGATTGGCAAATATTGAATTTCCCCCGACCAGAGCGCTGATCCATTCGGGGCGAATCAGACCCTCGGAACCGGGACGGCCTAAAAGTGCCCCGGCGACTAAAATACCGATAAACAGAAGCGGAAATATCTGTTTGGCCAGATCGTACCCGGCATCGAACCAGTCTTTGTTTTTGCCGCCGGATTTGATAAGGATAACCGACAGGGCGATAATGGCAAAGGCAAAGATAGGCAAGGCGAATCCATCAAAGAAAAAGCCAAAAATCGCAGCGATCAGAATTACCGGTAATATTTTCCACCATTGAATATTAAACCAAAAAATCAGGACCAACGCAAAAAGCAGTGAAAGAAATGAAGTAATATACCATTTGAAAAGAAAGATATTGTACCACAAGCCGGATTGTGCACCCGATTCGGATATATTGGCAAACAGCAAAATGCCGATCATAAGTGCAAAATAGATGACCGTCTGACCAAGCGGCCGGGTTGTCTCATCTTCAGGCAGACTGGCCTCAATTTGAGGATTGTTTTCATTATCGTTGCGAAATATGAGCTGCATCAAAAGGCCAATTACAATGCTGAAAAGAATAGCTCCCACCGCTCGGGCAAGACCGAGTTCCGGGCCGAGAACTTTGGCGGTCAAAACGACAGCAAGGATATTAATCGCCGGCCCGGCATACAGAAAAGAGCTGGCCGGACCCAGCCCGGCACCCATCCGATGAATTCCGGCAAACAGTGGCAGGATAGTGCAGGAACAGACGGCGAGGACAGAACCGGAAATAGACGCCACCGAGTAGGCCATAAATTTATTGGCGCCGCGGCCGAGGTATTTCATAACCGAGGCCTGCGACAAAAAGACAGAAATTGCACCGGCAATGAACAACGCCGGGATCAGACATAAAATAACATGTTCGCGGGCATACCATTTGGCAAGAGCCAATGATTCATATATAATGCCGTTAAATCGGAAAGATTCAAGCGGCAGATAATATATGAGAAGAAAAAACCCGGTTCCGACCAGTAGTGTTTTCCTGAGACTTTTTTGAAGCATCAGATAATTAAGCCCAATAATTTTACAGTTTTATCAGATTCATTTTTTCTTTGGCCGACGCTTTTAGGACGGTCTCGACACAACCGAAAAAGCCTAAAATGCAGGGCATTTTCAGACGGTAAAAAATCGTGGTACCGGCTCTTTCATCGGAGACAATCCCGACGTTTTTCAGAATCGACAGATGTTTGGAGACTGTCGACATATCGGAGCCGACCAGGTCGGTTAATTCCTGTACCGATCTTTTCCCTCGGGAAAGTTCATCGACCATCAACAGCCGCGCCGGGTGAGCCATCGCCTTGATGACATTGGCGCGCGCCTCATATTTTGCTTTTATTTTCTTATTCATCAAAGCACCTGCTTATTCATATTTGGCAATATAGCCAAATAGCCAAGTATTGTCAAGTTAATTATCGTCAAAAGAAATAAGAAGATTACTCTTCTATAAACCGATCATCGGCTTTTTTATTGTCGGCGTTTCTCGATTTGCCGGTCAGCCAGCCGATTGAGACCTCGGTTTTTTCGTCAAAATGAGGAACATATGGTTTAATATCGAGAAGCGGCGTTTTATCGATTACATCGGGACAGGAAATAGTAATTGTCGATCCTTTGATACTTAACAACTTAACAACCGATAAGCCAATCGGATTTGGTCGGCGAGGGGCGCGAGTGGAGAAAAGGCCGCGAAGTTTATCATCGAGATATGGTATAACTTTTAAATTGAAACCTTTCGACAGATGTAGAAAATAAAGCAGAATGATATGCGAAAAACCATCGAGATCATCGAGAGCCTCCCGATACTCGTA
>CAZJLX010000567.1:0-1884 GCA_964546545.1 uncultured Ignavibacteriaceae bacterium
TCGACTTAACTTCAATGATATATATGTCCCCAAAATGCCTCCTGCGATGACATCACTGACATAGTGCTTTCCTTCCTGAAGGCGCGAGAGTCCGACATATCCGGCCAGGACAAAGGCGGGAATGCCCCAGCTTTTTCCGAGGTGGGTGTAGATCACACCGGCTGTGGCAAAGGCGGAGGAAGTATGCCCTGACGGATAGGAGTAGGCAGAGCCATTCGGTCTCGTTCGGTTTATGGCTCTTTTGAGAACGGTTGTAAAAAGCCCGTTTACGACCTGGACCCGGAACAGATCGGAACCGAATCTTGTCAGCCGAGATGTTTTGGTAATGTGTCCGAGACTCCATGTCGTTATAGAAGCCATTATGGGGAAGGCTCCGTTGCCTATCGTTTCTCCAAGTTCAAAAAAATTATCGGCATAGGTCGATGGCCCCCAGAGTTCTGTCAATTCCGGAGATTCGTGACTGAAAGCCGAGGGAAAGATGCCGGGGCTAAGTCCGAGACCACCAACCGTGAGATAGAAATCCGGTTTGCTCAATAAATATGCAAAATCGTCGTACAGCTGGTGAAGAATGAACGTCCTGTTTTCTGTTTCAGTTTTCTTTTCGAGTGATAATGTCGATTGGTTCATAAACGAACCAAGGCAGGAAGACTCCTGATAGAATTGAATAGTCGAGGCCGCCTGAAGCGGCTCACCGGCCAAAGCAAGGTTTTCAGAATTAAAAAAGACAACAATAGCCAGAATAAAGATAATAATTTCAAAACATAAACTTGAACTGTTCAATTGCAAGGGATAACCTCCATTCCGGAAAATGTACTTTGGTGTGGAGTACAAACAGGGTAAATGCTTAATTGTCGTCATCTAAAGTGATTTGGATTACCATAACGGTACTCAATTATACTCACTTCTGCTTCCAGTCAAGTCTGTCGGATTTATTAAAGCATGTCAATCCGGCTGATAATTGTACCCTATTCGCCAGTAAAAATGGCCGATTTCTTCTTTGCTATTGGTGAGGATTTCTTTATTTATCTCACTCAGTTTTGAAAAATGACGAGTCACCCAGTCCTGCCCTAATTTGTCCTGATCAAAGCTGACCAGAAGTCCGGGCCTTCCCGAAGCCATCCGGGGAGAGACCCAGATATTCCACATCAGGCTATTACCACCGACAAGGTATTCACCGGCTATCTCAGGTACCAAATCATTATCATCGTCTTCCTCAGCATCATAGAAACTCGCCTGGCTTGCCAGCCAATACTTGTCCAAACCGATGATAATCGGTTCTGAGTCGGTTTCGGATTTTATACGTGATTCAAGACTTTCGATTCTATCGCCATATTCTCGCCAGGCAACCGGAAATTTCATGCCACTTTCCTTGATTATTCCCGGCATACCGGCCAGCAAATATCCAAATCCGCAGGCGAAGAAAACCAGGAGAACTGCCGTACTCACAATCCAGCGCCTTGCAACCAATTGCGTTTTTATTTCGGAATCAAGAATAGCTGCTCCGGAAATCCGTAAGGCAATCAGCGGAAGAATTGCCAGCCAGACCGGTCCTGTCCAGTTTAATTTCGGTTGTCCCTGGATGCTGTGAATTACGAAAACGGCCAGGGGGATTATGGTAAATACCAGAAGAAAAAGATATTTGCGAAATCTTAAAATATCTATTTCATGAATTTTCACTCTATTTTTCCAGAACTCCTGTATGACTTTAATCACCTCATATAAACCGAGAGGGGTTATCAGGACAAGAATGCTCCCGATGAGAACGTGAAGATTAAAGTTAAAACCTCCCGACCATCTTCGCGGTCCCTGAAAGGTAAATGATATCCAATTGTGCTGAGTATTCCAATAAAGCACCGGGATGAACAGCACTGAACCTATCAACAG
>CAZJLX010000568.1:0-1883 GCA_964546545.1 uncultured Ignavibacteriaceae bacterium
ACCGACGGTAATGGTGTCAGTCTGAATTTCCGCTCTGATGTCGGAGCCACACCTTCTTTTGGATTTGCTTCGCTGGACGTCGAATATAGGCAGCATAGTCCGGCCAGCGCTGACTTTGTCTTTAACACGCGTGACGCCGGCATCTGGGACGAACGTCTCAGAATCGTATCCGACGGATCGGTCGGTATCAATACCAATAATCCCGGGGCGCGAACAGAAATTTATGGGGCAACGACATCTTCTTATCCTCTATTAAAACTCAATCATATGCCCTCCAGCCCGACGGAAATTCTGCAGACTGTTTTTGAGATTTATAACAATTATTATGGATACCGATCATTCTCAATCAATGGCGCCGGTGTTATTGAGCAGTTTGACGGCGGCGGTTCTGCTCGTAATATGATCAATCCGTCGGGCAACACATATTTTAATGCCATCACCGGCAATGTCGGTATCGGCACGACGAATCCGCAACGAAAATTGCATATTGATGATGTTATGCGTCTGGAACCGACGTCCGCACCATCCAATCCAATGCCGGGTGATATATATTTCGATGGTGGAATGCAGAAACTCAGAGTCTATACCAACAATGGTGGCGGGCAGTGGGAAAATTTAAATTAATCATTCCCGGGAGAAATGAAATGAAAAAGTATCTGTGTTACATAGAAATATTGATACTGCTTATGTTTTTATTCAGTATCATTGTATTTGCCGAAGATACGCCAAAAGCCGGTGAAGAGATCAACTGGCAGGTTATTTCCGGCGGAGGTTTGCAGGGCGGAACATCGACCAATTTTATTATGAGCGGAACTGTCGCGCAAACCGCAACCGGTTCGGGAAGCTCCCCTAATTTTGTTTTAAATCATGGTTACTGGGTCGATTTTGGCGGTAGCGGCGGCCCTTGTGATTGCGATCCGGGAAATGCCAACGGTGATGTCACCACCAATATTTTTGATATTACCTATCTGATCAGTTATCTGTATAAGAGCGGTCCGGCACCAACGCCATACGCTTTATGCAGCGGTGATCCCAACTGCGACTGCACCGGCAATATTTTCGATATCACATATCTGATAAGCTTCCTTTATAAAGGCGGTCCGGCACCCTGTAACTGTACGAGCTGGCTGGCAGCCTGTGGCCCGCCATTGAGATAATTGATAAAAAAATAAAAAGGCCGGATTTGATCCGGCCTTTTTTATAGCAAAGAAATTAAATTACTGCTTCGCCGCAAGTTGAGCATCAACGACCGCGACAGCGGTCATATCGACAATCTGATTAACATCAAATGAACGATGCAGGACATGCACCGGCTTGGACAACCCCATCAGGATAGGTCCGACCGCCGTCAGACCACCTATACATTGCAGCAATTTATAAGCGATATTGCCCGAATTGAGATCCGGAAAGACAAATACATTGGCCTCATCCTTGAGTTCTGAGAACGGATAGTACTTCTCGATAAGTCTGGGCATCAACGCTGTATCGGCCTGCATCTCCCCATCGACTATTAAATCAGGCGCCTTTTGTTTGACGATTTTTGTCGCTTGCGCCACTTTTTTGGATTCTTCATAATAGGCTGAACCAAAATTGGAAAAGGATAACATCGCAATACGGGGATTAATATCAAATGCTTTCGCCACATTGGCGGAACTAATCGCTATTTCGGCCAATTCTTCGGCATTCGGATTGATATTAACCGTCGTATCGGCGAACATATATACTTTGTCTTTTTGAATCATTGCAAAGAGACCTGAAACCCGGCTGATACCGGGATTCATTTCAATAATTTGAAGCGCCGGACGAATGGTTGAGGGATAATCAGTTGTCACGCCGCACAGGAAAGCATCACAATCACCCTTTTCAAGCATCATCAGACCGTA
>CAZJLX010000569.1:0-1864 GCA_964546545.1 uncultured Ignavibacteriaceae bacterium
AATTTTCCTCCGACAGTCTTGTTTATAAGATTTTGTATTTCAACGGGCCGAGGTCTTACGGACATGGATTGACAATTGATTCTACTAATGGCGTTTGGTGCTACGATATAGCGATCGATTCAACCTATTTAGGTCAGTTTGATCTGGCGATTGAAATATCGGAAAAGCCAGGAATCGGCACTTCGGGTAATTCGTTTGTATCCGACACCTCGATTTATCAAATCAATATCATCGGTTTGGCGATAACGATAGAAAAAGTGTATGATCAATTACAGGGGCGAAATTCGGTAATTTCGATATTTATAGATTCATCTTATATGCCAGATTCGATTCCTTATAACTTGATTGGCGGGTTTGATTTTCTGATCACCTATGATACTGCGATATTGACACCTGTATCTGTTGAGCCGGGCGAACTGATTGCTGATAGTGATAAATGGGAATACTTAACCTATCAATTTATAGATAGCTGCGGGATAAATTGTCCTGGAAAGTTTATACGTATTGTCGGTCTTCGCGAAACCAATAATGGAACAACTAACGCATCATATATTACTAAATCAGGCGAATTATTTAAAATTAAATTTTATGTCACCGGCTATTATCATTATTCGGGCGAATTTGCACCTGTCGAATTTTACTGGGGTGACTGCGGCGATAATGTCATTTCCAGCACAGATGGGAAAATACTATTAATGGGGCAGGATGTTTATACAGACGAAGGAAATTCTATTTACAATACATCTGAATTTGGTTTGACTGGCCCGATGGATAGCTGTTTTGAAACTTCAAATTTGGAGAGCACCAGTCCCGATCTTTTGTCAATAGGTTCAATCATATATCGCGATGGTGGAATAGATGTTCTTGGAATAATTGATATCGACGGCATTGGAGATATAAATCTGAATGGTATTGCGAATGAGATTGCCGATTTTGTGGTAATGGCAAATTATTTTGTATGTGGTGATATGGCTTATGCAATTAACTATGAAGCCCAACTGGCTGCCAGTGAGATAAATGGCGATAATCAAGTTAACGTGGCCGATTTAGTCTATTTTGCCCGTATCCTTATCGGCGATGCAATTCCAACTCCTCAAGAAAACCCGTCCGAATGGGTTGAGTTTACCCAAAACGGAAAAAATATTTCGATTGAAACCAACGCTGACGTCGGCGGGATTTTACTTCTTTTTGATGAGCCGGTATCACCTTCTTTGGATATGGATGCGGACTTCATGGATATAATGACTTGTGGGAATGTATCCGGCGACAGGGTCCTTATTTATAGCTTGGAAGCAAATGAATATATCTCCAGCGGTGGTTTGATTCGGATAAACAATAATGCCAATTTAATATCTGTCGAGGCAAGTGCCTATCGGGGAGTAATGATCCAGGCTACAATTGACATCATAGACTCATGTCCTATCGGTGATATTAACTTGAACGATACAGCCTATGAAATTGCTGATGCCGTTGTTCTTACCAATTATTTTATTTATGGTGAAGCAGCGCTTATATTAAATCCCGAGTGTCAACTGAGCGCCAGCGATGTCAATGGTGATGGCATTGTTGGCATAGGTGATCTTATTTATTTGATTCATATAATAGTGGGCGATGAAATACCGCAGCAGGAAAATCCGGATGCTTTAGCTAAATTCAGGCAAATCGGAAAGAAGGTTTCTATTAAAACTAATGTTGAAGTCTACGGCGTTATGTTAGTCTTCGATGAACCGGTGATACCGACTCTTGAAGATGATGCCAGCCATATGGGCATGATAACCAGTGAGGGATCATCGATTAGCAGAGTACTAATTTGGAGTACGGACGTTAATAGATATATTTCAACCGGCGATTTGATCAGAATCGA
>CAZJLX010000570.1:0-1863 GCA_964546545.1 uncultured Ignavibacteriaceae bacterium
GGTGAGCCCGTGGGTGATCACCCCGACATCCATGCCGAGAAAATTGTAAATCTGAAGCTCCACGCTGGCTCGATTGGCAAGATTAAAAGAGATGGTCGTCGTCGGATTAAACGGATTGGGATAATTCTGATACAATTCAAAGTCACCCGGAAGCAGTCCATGATCATCGTCCATAACATCGGTCGGAATCATAACATGAGTCGTAACGCTGCCTGTGATTACTTCAGACGGATCGACGCCGGATGATACGGTGAAATCGACAATATCATCGATATCATACTGAATATTCACCGGAATATCCACTTCGAACCAAACCGTCGCCTCTTCACCCGAATCGGCATAGACAGGATCAGTCATAGGATTGACTATCCAGCCATTGCCTGATAAGGCCGAGACCGAATAAAAATCGGTACCATCACCGGTGTTTTGAACGGTTATATAATATCGAATAGTAACGCCCGGAATAGCGGTCTGATCATCGGGCAGAGATACAACTGCCATCGAGACACCGGTCGTGGCCGGTATAGTCAGATCGACATGAATTTGGGGATCCCAATTACCGGTAAAAATTGGATCATCCGGGCCGTTGGGTGTGGCCAATATACCGTTAATATAGAAAGTAATCAATTCGCCCGGATCGGGTCCTACCTGGCCGTATCCATCATCGCCGGTAACCGTCATAAATCCATATTTTCCCTCTGTACGAACGGTAAAGGTACCACAGAGATATGAAGCTGTATCATAGGCTTCAACAATAGAACCGACCGGAATTGGAGTTCCATTATCAAGGGTCGCCAATCCATAGAAAACAGATGAAGGACTACCTTGTGCTTTTGCCAAATCCCCAAATGCAATCATTAATATCAGGCATCCGGGTATAAGGATTTTCGAAAATATTTTCAGCATTCTATCACCACCCTTATCCGACCGCCGTTTAAGACGGCCGGAAAGAAGTTAAATAAATTTCTTTTCTATTTCAACAAAATCATTTTTCTGCTTTGCGTAAATTCGCCGGCTTTCATCCGATAGAGATATAACCCGGATGCGACCGGTTCGCCACTGCTGTTATCACCATTCCAGATGACCATATTCTCACCGGCATCACCGAGACCGTTAAAAATGGTCCTGACTTTTTCGCCGAGAATATTATAGACCTCGACGGTAGCCGGCATCGACTTCGGAAGCGAGAAATGAATGGTCGTCGTCGGATTAAACGGATTCGGATAGTTCTGCGCCAGTTTGAAATCGATCGGCATCAGCCCCGAACCGGTTCCGGCCGTAAGCGACGGGACCTCGATGTTATCGCCATGTTCGGTCCAGACAAAAGATTCGGCCGATTCGACGCCATCAATGACGAGAATAAATTCTTCACCGGATTGAACGCCGTCTATCTCGGAAGTGGTCGGGTCATCGCCATAAACCGGCATAAATCCGAATTTGCCGTCTTCTTCGACAAAACCGGCACCAACCGTTCGGCCATCGGCTGTGACTGCTCTGACTTCGGTTCCGGCCGCCACTGTGCGGCCATCAAGCTGAAGATCATAAGCATATAGATTCAGCCATATTCTTGATGCGACAACATCGGACATAATATCGAATTTAGCCGCGGAAGCGTTTGACTGGTATGACTGACGGAAAGCCACCCCCGGACCGGAACCCGGATAGGTCAGCAGGCCGTCGTCGGTTACTTTCAGCCAATAGCCGTTGCCCGGAGTCATATAATAAAGATTGGCATAGTCAGGCTGAGCCGGATCATAGATAAAGATCTTTCCGTTGGCATAGGTCGAAGCGACGACCAACATATCATGAATCGAAGAGAGAGCATGCGGAATAGTATCAATAATCTGCGGGAGATATGAAACA
>CAZJLX010000571.1:0-1836 GCA_964546545.1 uncultured Ignavibacteriaceae bacterium
TTAATCTTAATTTTAGCGTCTCGGCAACCGATATCGACGGCACAATTCCGGTTTTGACAACCTCGACATTGCCGACCGGCGCAGGCTTTACGGATCATAGTGATGGAACCGGGACGTTTAACTGGACACCTGATTTCACTCAGAGCGGGTCTTATCCTATTACATTTTATGCCACCGATGATTCGGCGGCGGTCGATTCGGAGACAATAATAATTGTTGTCAATCAGATCAATCTTGATCCAGTCTTGGCTACTATTGGTGGGCAATCGATTGATGAAGGTGTTAATCTGAATTTTGGCATCTCGGCGACAGATTCGGACGGTACAATTCCGGTTTTGACAACCTCGACATTGCCGACCGGCGCAGGCTTTACGGATCATAGTGATGGTACCGGAACATTCGATTGGACTCCAGATTATTCTCAGTCAGGATCATATAATGTGACGTTTTACGCCACTGATGATTCGGCCGCGGCAGATTCGGAAATAGTCACGATCACCGTCAATAATGTCAATCAGGCTCCCGTGTTGGCCTCTATCGGACCACGATCGGTTGATGAGAATACTAATCTTAATTTTGGCATCTCGGCTTCCGATGCCGATGGTACATTTCCCGGTTTGACAACTTCGACTTTGCCGACCGGGGCGAGCTTTACGGATAACCTTGACGGTACCGGCACTTTTGACTGGACACCTGATTTTACGCAATCCGGTGTATATAATGTAACTTTCTATGCCGCTGACGATAGTTCGGCGGTTGATTCGGAAATTGTTACGATAACCGTCAATAATATAAATCAGCTTCCGGTGTTGGTTTCTATCGGATCACAATCTGTCAGCGAAGGAATTAATCTGAATTTTGGCGTCTCTGCTTCTGATGCCGACGGTACGATTCCGGCTCTGACAACCTCGACTTTGCCGACCGGTGCAAACTTCACCGATAATCTGGACGGTACTGGAACCTTCGATTGGACTCCAGATTATTCTCAGTCAGGATCATATAATGTGACATTTTACGCCACTGATGATTCCTCGGCAGTTGACAGTGAAGTTGTCACAATCACCGTTAATAATGTCAATGAGAATAATCCTCCTGTGCTTGCTGCCATAGGTCCTCGGAGTGTGGATGAGAATCTAAATTTGAACTTTGCTGTTTCTGCAACTGATGTGGAAAGCACTCCCGTATTGACGACTTCGACATTGCCGACCGGGGCGAGCTTTACGGATAACCTTGACGGTACCGGCACTTTTGACTGGACACCTGATTTTACGCAATCCGGTGTATATAATGTAACTTTCTATGCCGCTGACGATAGTTCGGCGGTTGATTCGGAAATTGTTACGATAACCGTCAATAATATAAATCAGCTTCCGGTGTTGGTTTCTATCGGATCACAATCTGTCAGCGAAGGAATTAATCTGAATTTTGGCGTCTCTGCTTCTGATGCCGACGGTACGATTCCGGCTCTGACAACCTCGACTTTGCCGACCGGTGCAAACTTCACCGATAATCTGGACGGTACTGGAACCTTCGATTGGACTCCAGATTATTCTCAGTCAGGATCATATAATGTGACATTTTACGCCACTGATGATTCGGCCGCGGCAGATTCGGAAATAGTCACAATCACCGTTAATAATGTCAATGAGAATAATCCTCCTGTACTTACTGCCATAGGTCCTCGGAGTGTGGATGAGAATCAAAATTTGAACTTTGCTGTCTCGGCGACTGATGTGGAAAGCACTCCCGTATTGACAACTTCGACATTGCCGACCGGTGCAAGCTTTACGGATAACCTTGACGGTACCGGCACTTTTGACTGGACACCTGATTTTA
>CAZJLX010000572.1:0-1836 GCA_964546545.1 uncultured Ignavibacteriaceae bacterium
GCAGATTGCGGCAATTATCAGAATTACGGGAAAACCGCTGAATCCGACCAATTGCCCACCCAGCCAGGCCGAAAGACCTGATTCTTTTAATCCGCTGGCCAGTGCAAAACCGCCGCCGAACAGAATGACAATACCCCAGGGAAGTGAAACGGCTGTCCTCCAATCCATCAGCCGTTTTTTCTTTATATTCCGTGAAGGAATAATAAACAACAGCAGAGCGATTGAAATTGCGATTGTGCCATCATCGATAAAACCGGGTCGCGGCAAAAGTGAACTCCAGCCCGGGATCACAAATCCGCTGATCGGTATGTTTTTTCGGAAAATCCATAAGATGGCCATCAGGCTGAAAGCGATTAAAATTAAGACCTCTTCATAAGACATGGCACCCAGTTGACGGTATTCCTCTTTGAAAACCGAAACTTCGGTCCCTTTTGCCTTTCGGCGCGGGACAAATAACCGAACCAGTAAAAGCCAGGCGATAACAAGAAAAACAACGGCGAATGGCAGGCCAAAGGCGAGCCATGAAGCGAAAGATATCTCCGGCGCATTGGGAAAATAGATATGTAAAATTCTGGCGAAGGAAAGATTAGGCGGCGTCCCGATCAAAGTCGCGGTGCCGCCGATAGAGGCCGCATAGGCAATCCCGATTAATAATCCGATTGAAAAACGGCTGACCTGCTTGGAATCCAGAATATTATCCATCCGGCCTAAAACCGCCATTGCGATCGGGATCATCATCATCGTCGTCGCCGTGTTGGAAATCCACATCGATAAAAAGGCGGTCGCGACCATAAAGCCGAGTATAATCCGGCGCGGACTGTCGCCGATGAGCATAATTATTTTCAGCGCTACTCTTCGGTGAAGGTTCCATTTCTGCATTGCGAGCGCAACGATAAAGCCGCCAATAAACAGAAAAATTATACTGTTAAAATAAATCGGGGCGACTGTTTTGCCGTTCATAATCCCCAGCAAAGGAAAGAGCATAACCGGAATCAAAGCGGTCGCCGCAATCGGTATTGCTTCGGTTATCCACCAGACCGCCATCAGGACTGCGACCGCCGCGGTCCGGGTTACGATTGGATTACCGGGTGACAGATCAAAAAAGAGCAGAATAATCAGTGATAGAACCGGACCCAATATCAATCCGATCTTTTTTCTTCGAATACCGATCTGAGTGTACTTATAATCGTCTGCCATTATTACACCTGTAATAACCTACAAAGATAAGACCTGTGAATCAATTAAAAAGGCGGCAGTGTCCCCTATTTTTGAAAAGCTTTAAAATACGATAATAAATAGGCAATTATATATAATGTCGACCCGGAAATCAACAGCCAGTACAGATATGGCCGCGGCGGCTGAAGCCGTAAAGTCGCATTTGTGTCATACATAAAGGAATATAGTATCATGCCGGTCGCAATTATCGACAATATCCATGTCGAAGAAGTCGGCTTGAAACTGTACCCCTTTTTATACAATCGAGTAATCGAAGAACCGGTTATTATCATCAGCAAAGAGACCAGCACCGGGGCGATAACCGGGCCGATCCAGGGATATGGAACTAGGAAAAGAACATCCCAGTCGAACAAAGAATTCGGCCAGCCAAGAGTAATTGCCAGAAAGATATAGTAAAAGATATCCCAGATGCCGAAAATAATTATAAAATAGCCAAATCTCTCCCAGAACTTTTTGCTGGCGAGATTACTGACTGTCGCCAGCATAATAATTGTCGCCAGCTCCCGGAACAGTTCGATTCTGATTATAAAATCGGGGATATTTTTCAGTGGCAGATTAAAGCCGTCAGGGTAGTACAACCGCCTCAAGTACACTACCACC
>CAZJLX010000573.1:0-1836 GCA_964546545.1 uncultured Ignavibacteriaceae bacterium
AGAATGCGGAAATGATGGTTCGGTTGGGAACCGAAGCGACATAAGCGGCATCCGTGTCCAGAATTAAGGTATTTTTCGAGCCTTTGCCGGCTGCTTTATCAATCGCTTCCGAAAGTTGACTCAGTTTGTCGTTACTCATTTCAATACCGCGCGAAAAAAGACGCTTACGTGCATGATCCGAAAAATTTACATCCTGAATCCGGGCCAATTCCTTTGAAAAAGTATCTGTCAATCGGCCGTTTTGAACCGATTTATTAACCGTGGTTGATTCGCGTCCGACGATTTCCAGTAAATTTACGTTTGTGTTTAATTCACTTATATTCATGACTCTTCCCTGTCATTTATCTGTTAATGACTTAACCATCATCCTCATCCTGAGAATCCGGTTCATTTATCACCGATACATCGGATAATGGAATTTCAAGCCCGTTAACTTTCAAGTAGGCCGATCCATCACGATAAACGACGCCGGTTACCCGGCCTTCCAGATATGTCGATGGCTTAAAACTATTACCATCGACGTCGGTGCCGGTTATTTCCACCTGATAAAAGCCGACCGCAAGACGATTGCCGTCCGCATCCTTGCCATCCCAGGCCACGGTATGTTCTCCGGCCACGACATTATCTTCATAAAGGGTATTGACTACATTGCCATCGATATCGGTAATAGTGACCTTAATTGAATCGGCGTAATTATCCGTCGAATAGCCGATTTCCGGTACGTTGGCATCATCAAGATAAATATTGCTGAAATTGGCTACGACATTGTTGCCAATTAGTGAAGTGGCCATTGTATTATTGATCGTCTGCATCTGAAGATAATCCCAATTAAGAGCTGTCTCCAGATTACTGTTTAGATTTTGCAGCTGCTCCAATGAGGAGAATTGGGCCAGTTCGGCGATAAAAGCCTCATCATCCATCGGATCGAGCGGATCCTGGTTCTGAAGTTTGGTGACCAGAAGCTGCATAAATTCATCTTTACCTAATTCCTTAAGACTCCCTGTGGTCAGTTCATTTCCGTTCGAGTCGGTTCCCAAGGGTGAGATATATCCCATAATTCCTCCTATGCCAGCCAGTTTACGCCGCTGGCGCTGATATATGTTCCGGAAACCGGCGATTCACCAAAACTGTCCGGAATATCCGCTGAATTTTCATAATATGAATATTGTCTGCCCGAAGATCGGTCGGAGCCGAAAAACTGATCGAAATCAGATTTCAAACCTGACTCGGTCTGATTACCACCTAACGATAATTGCATTGAGTCCAGTTTTATTCCTTTGTCAGACAATTCCTGATATAGATGTTCAATATTGGATTCTATTGCCGTCAATGTAGTTGGATTATCGACTATCATTCGGCCAATCAAATTGTTGACATGCGAAGTGAGCGTCAACCTGATTGTACCAAGAGATTGCGGTTCCATTTTTATAGTAATGGTTTTATGTTCCTTGATACTTTCCGGACCAAAATCCTGCGGCAGAATAAATCTTATCTGCTGCATCTCATTTTTTCCGGCAACCCCGTCAGTCTTTATGTAGTCGGCAAAATTAGAAACCGAAACATCACCGTTGGATATTTTATTCGAGCCGGTCAAATCAAACCGCGATTCAAACAAATTCTTATCGAATAAAGACTGATTGCCAGAACCGCCCATATCCTGACGGGCATTTGACATTACAGGCTGGACAACTGCTTCCGAGGTCGGCGCTATTGTCCGAGCCGAATTGCCGTTTATAGTTTTATTAGACGGCAAAAGAGTTGCCTTATCGACAGCTTCGACTATCTCTACCTCTTTGATATTGGCATGGAGCAAGTCCATGGCCTCGTACATATGGC
>CAZJLX010000574.1:0-1832 GCA_964546545.1 uncultured Ignavibacteriaceae bacterium
GGTATATTTGATTCCGGTGTCGGCGGTTTGACCGTGGTCGCCGAAATCTTCAAACAACTTCCCGACGAGCAGATTGTCTATTTCGGTGATGTCGGTCGATATCCGTACGGTGGCCGTTCAAAAGAAACGATAATTAATTTCGCCCGGCAGGATATAAGATTTTTACTTGAACATAATGTCAAATTTATAATTGCCGCCTGTAATTCGGCTTCGGCGGTGGCTCTGGAGACGGTGACCGAAGAGTTCGATATTGATATACAGGGCGTGATCGAACCGGGGGCCAAAGCGGCGGTTGAGACCACCAAAAACAGGCGGATCGGTATTATCGGTACCAAAGCGACCATCGGCTCTAACAGCTATGCCAAAGCGATTGAGAAATTAAGCGACAGGATAAAAGTTTTTTCACTGGCCTGTCCCCTCTTTGTCCCTCTTGCTGAAGAAAATTATATTAACAAAGAGGCAACACGATTAATCGCCAAGGATTATCTTAAAAGCCTGACCGACGTCGATATTGATACCCTGGTGCTTGGCTGTACTCATTATCCGTTATTAAAAGAGGTCATCGCCAGGGCGGCCGGTGATAAGGTGACATTAATCGATTCGGCCGAATCGACGGCGCGGGAACTGGCCAAAGTACTGAAACAAAAAAATAAACTCCGCCTTTCTAAAAACGGAACGGCTCATAAATTTTATGTATCCGATGTCCCGGATAAATTTTCGCAGGTTGCCGAGCAGTTTCTGGGACGTTCAATCGACAATATCACCCGTATCGATATAACCCGGTACTAAAGATGGATATAATAAGGGTCAAAATCGAACAGGCGATTAATATATTAAATGAGCTTAATATCGATCTCTGGATGATTTTCTGCCGTGAAAGCGATTTGATGGCCGACCCGACGCTGGACATGGTTATCGGGCATAAAGTGGCCTGGCAATCCGCCTTTTTTATCGGTCGCAATGGCAAAACAGCCGCTTTGGTTGGCAATTTTGATGCGCCTGATTTTGAGCGTTCGGGACGGTTTGATATAGTCAAGCCTTATGTGGAAGATTGCGGAAAGGAAATCAGGCGAATTATAAAAAGATTCAACCCGAAAAATCTGGCTCTTAATTTTTCAACCAACGATGTTGCTTCCGATGGCCTGACCCACGGGATGTTTCTCCTGCTGAAAGAATATTTGGGTGGTACCGATTATATAAATCGTATCATATCCTCGGAAGATATCGTCTCGTTTCTGCGCGGCCGGAAAATAAAGTCGGAAATTGAGCTAATATCCAAGGCGGCATCAGTCGCCGAAGCCTGCTGGCACAGGGCATTAAAAATAATCAAGCCCGGTATGACGGAAATTAATATCGCTCGAATTATTGAGGATGAGATAAAAAAAAGCGGTGCAGTTTTATCATTTGATACAATCGTCAATGCCGGTGCCAAAACATCACCGGGGCATGGTCACCCGACCGAGGCTGTTCTTGAGCCGGGAGATTTACTGCATGTCGACTTCGGCGCGCAAGTCAGCGGCTTCTGCTCCGATCTCCAGCGACTGGCTTATTTTAAAAGAAAAAATGAGAAGACAGTGCCCCAGGATTTATTGAAAGCTTTTAATATGGTGCGGACTGTCATCAATGAGTGCGGTAAACTATATCGTCCGGGCAAAAGGGGCTGGCAGATTGATAAAATTGCCCGACAGATACTTAAGGATAACGGATATGAACCGTACCAGCATGCCCTCGGACATCAGATCGGCCGGGCGGTGCATGACGGCGGCGCCATTGTCGGTCCGAAGTGGAAACGATATCGCTCTTCACCGTTGATTCCGCTGGAAGAAAACAAT
>CAZJLX010000575.1:0-1828 GCA_964546545.1 uncultured Ignavibacteriaceae bacterium
GCGATCGACGGCGAAAATTATGAAACGACCAAGATGTACGCTCAGTTTGCCGAAGAGGCTGATGAGGAAGGTAACTCAGAGGCAGCCATCCTTTTTCGCCAGATAGCCAAAATCGAGGCCCATCACCGGGATCGTTACAAAAAGCTGCTGGAGAGGGTCAAAGCCGGGACATTGTATAAAAGAGAGAAACCGATCAGATGGAAATGTTCGGTTTGCGGCTACGTGCACGAAGGCACTGAACCGCCGCCGATATGTCCCTGCTGCAAGCATCCGAAGGAGTACTACGAACCGGCCGACATGGAAACCGATATTTAAGGGTAGTTTTATGGCTGTTTATAAATGCGAGGTCTGCGGGTATCTTTATGATGAAGAAAAGGAGGGGATTAAATGGGAGGACCTTCCCGATGATTACTCCTGTCCGGTTTGTGGTGCTGTCAAATCTCAATTCAAAATTGTAAAAGAAAAATCGGCCGGTACAACCGGTGAGACTATCGAGGACTTTCGGAGACACTCCGACGAACTCGAAGAATATATGAACGATATTCACCTGATGGCCAAAACCGGCAAATCAATCATTGAACCGATGCGGACCAAAAAAGCGGTCATTGGCTGGGATGATATTCTGATCAAGGGGGCGCAACTGGCCCGTATACCGCTTAATGATTCCGAGCCGGTGCGGACAGCCACTGTAATCGGCCCGAAGTCGGAACACCCGCTGATAATCGAGACGCCGATTTATATCAGCCACATGTCGTTCGGAGCGTTGTCACGCGAGGTTAAAATCGCCCTCGCCAAAGGATCTGCCGCGGTCAAAACGGCAATCTGCTCCGGCGAGGGAGGTATATTACCCGATTCTCTGGCGAACGCCTTTAAATACATCTTTGAATATGTACCCAACAAGTACTCCGCTTCCGGCGAGAATTTAAAAAGAGTCGACGCGGTCGAGATAAAAATTGGTCAGTCATCGAAACCGGGTATGGGCGGGCATCTGCCGGGCAAAAAAGTAACCGAAGAGATCGCTAAAATCAGGGGATTTGAAACGGGCAAAGATATTATCAGCCCGGCACATTTCGACGACATTAAAAATGCCGATGATTTAAAAAAGAAAGTACAATATCTTCGCGAGTCATCGGGCGGTAAGCCGATCGGTATCAAAATCGCGGCGGGTAATATCGAGGCCGACCTGGAAATTATTTTGAAGGCCAAACCTGATTTTATCACTATCGACGGGCGTCCCGGCGGAACCGGCGCCTCGCCAAAATATGTCAAAGCGGCGACCTCGGTTCCGACCCTGTTTGCATTGTCTCGGGCGCGGAAGTTTCTGGACAAGCATAATGCGACCGGAATATCACTGGTCATAACCGGCGGTTTGCGGACTTCGGCCGATTTTGTTAAAGCGCTGGCGCTGGGTGCCGATGCGGTTGCGATTGCGACGGCGGCGCTGATGGCCTGCGGCTGTCAGCAGTACCGGCTCTGTCATACCGGTAAGTGCCCGGTGGGGGTGACGACGCATGACGAGAGGCTACGCAAAAGATTAAATATCGAGCAGTCGGCCAGGTGGCTGGAGAATTATCTCAAGGTCTGCACTACGGAATTGAAAGATTTCGCGCGTCTGACCGGCAACGATGATATTCATAAGTTATCAGTCAGCGATCTCTGCACGACCAACTCCGAGATATCGATGTTCACCAACATCGAACATGTCTAGGGGCAGTGGCCCCTTTTTGCGCTTCGCGTCTGCCTTTATCAGCATTAGTACAAGTAGGTCGGAATTGAGGTTCCCCCGATTTAGTGGACAATGTTAGAAGCATAAGTATTTCTTTCCTCG
>CAZJLX010000576.1:0-1827 GCA_964546545.1 uncultured Ignavibacteriaceae bacterium
AAGGCTGCAGTTTTTTTCTCAGGATTTCCGGCCCATCGTGCCATAACCATCTGTCGAAATTCAACAGCCAGATCGGCGATTTTGGTCCAGTTCTGAGGGAAGATGTTTTCCAGAATCAGCCGCAGGTGTCCCGATAAAAAGGGCGCCATACCGTCGGTCGAGACCGCCACCGAGAGACTGTTACGTCTGACAACGGCGGGAAATATAAAATCGCAAAGAGCCGGATTATCCACCACATTGACCGGAATGTGAGCGGCGCGACACTCTTTAAAAACAAGCTCATTGACGTCGTTTTTATCACTGGCGGCAATTACAATTCCAGACCGGTCGATATCGCCCGGTTGATATTCTCTCGATTCCAGGTGCAGTAATTTTTTTTCGGCATAATAGCGGATTTTGTCATCAACTTCCGGGGCGATCACCGTGATATCGGTCTCATAATCAAGTAAAATATCGATTTTACGCAGGGCGACTTTTCCGCCGCCGACTATCAGACAGCGACTTTTTTCCAATGACAGCGAAACCGGCAAATATTTATAACGCATATTGACTATCTTTCATGTTTTCCGGATTTTTCAGTTTGTTCTGTTCTAACTTTTATCTGCATCAATTTATTTACAATGTTTCGGGTGACCCGATCCACATCATCTTTTAATTCATCCGGGAGTTTATTTATAATATCGGCCAACTCCTGTTGACGAATTGACTCAAAAAGATTATCCAAGCCATTGTACAACGGCTCATTTTGCATATGATTAAACCAGTAAACGAATTCGTCCATTCGTCGTTCGATTATTTCCTCGGCCTGTGGAACTGCCTTCTCGCGTCTGGTTTGCTGCTCTTTGACATGCCGCTTGATATCTTCCTGATCCAGGATCTCAATCCTGTCCCTGAAATGGTCGCTGATGTCGACATCACGCGGAACCGCGAGATCGACAATAATCAGTTTATTAGTCAATCTGTCAACGTTTATTGTTGCATCATTGATAATCGGTTCATTGGAACCGGTGCATGATATAATCACATCCGCTCCGACAATACAGGCTGGCAAATCATTTAATGAAAAACTATTAGTATTGTATTTATTGGCCAGAAGTTCGGCTTTTTCAATCGTCCGATTGATGAATATAAATTTATTATAACCGAGCCGATGTAGATTCGAGGCGGCCAGATTTATCATCTGATTAACGCCGACAAATAAAAAGCGGGGATGTTTTACCCCGTTTAATCGAGTGCGCAACATTTCAATTGCGGCCGAACTGACCGAACAGGCACCGCGACCCATCTCGGTACCGGTCCTGATAACCTTGCCGACCCGGAAGCACTGATGAAACAGCCGATGGATGACCTGTCCGGATGTTTTGACTGCGCAGGAGGAGCTATAAGCCTCTTTAACCTGACCAAAAATCTGCGTCTCACCGATAACCATTGAATCTATTCCGGCGGCGACCCGGAAAAGATGATCGGCGGTGTGGCGATTCTTTTTGGTGTAAAAGTAATTATGCAAATCGGCAATATCAATCTGTCGGAAATTCGTATAGAATTTTCTGATTATATCGAATGGATTGTATTGAGTTGGCGAGACGAAATAAAACTCGACCCGATTGCAGGTGGCGACAATAGCCGATTCGAGTACGCCTTCGAGATTGCCGAATGCAGCATTGGCCGAGGCAATATCCTCGCGGCTTATCTGTACGTCCTCGCGTATCGAAACCGGAGAGGTTTTATGACTGATTCCGCAGACTATTAAATGCCAGTTGGCCACCCTGTTTTATCCTTATGATATAACCGCTTGTGTTCCGCCGCCGATAATACTCACATTTGTAA
>CAZJLX010000577.1:0-1827 GCA_964546545.1 uncultured Ignavibacteriaceae bacterium
AAGCTGTCAGTGGTTTTAAGTGGCAACACTTAGTTCCAAATGGAAAAGTAATTCTGTCGGTTGGCCAGACATATGTCAACTACGATTATAGTCAGAGTGATACTTTGATGAATCCTTACTTTATAAGCGACTCTTATGAATATGAATCTTTTTTAAGACTGGAATCGCAATATCTGATTTCCCGAAAAACGAACTTAGCCATAGGAATTGTCAGCAAGTATTTAAAATCCAGTGGAGAAATATTTCTGGATTCCTTTGACAATACTTTTGGTGAAAACTTTACGATTGAAAACAAATATAACCTGCAGGCCAATAATAGCGCCGGTTACTTGCAGTTTTCGCAAGAATTGTGGATGATCAGCGTTATTGCGGGGATGCGATTTGACTATTTTGATGTTATTAAAAACAAGTGGGCTATTTCTCCTCGTGTCGCGACATTAATTAGATTAACACCACGGCTTTCTTTAAGTGGCAGTATAGGAATATATAAACAGTCACCATCATTGGTGTGGCTGTCCTCCAATAGCCATAATCGTAATCTTAAATTCGCCAATGCCGGACAATATATCTCTGGAATTGAATACTTGCCGCGCGAAGACACGCGGATTAGTCTGGAAGCATATTATAAAAAGTACTCAGATCTTCCAGCCAGTTTACAACAGGATTTTCTTGTTATGTCCAATATTGGAGCCGGTTTTGGTGGCGCTGAAGAAAACTTTTCATCTTTTGGTATAGATTCATTAATCGGCGAAGGCAAAGGTCGGTCTTATGGTATAGAGTTATCTGTTCAGAAAAAGCTCTCCGAGATTCCATGCTACGGAATAATCAGTCTTAGCCTTAATAAATCTGAATATGCCGGATTGGATGGAATTTATAGACCCGGAAGCTATCATCAATCTTTTATAGGTGTTTTTAGCGGCGGTTATATTTTTAATAGATTTTGGGAATTTTCTGCCAGATTTCGTCTTGAAACCGGGCGCCCGTATACTCCTTTTAATGCGGACGGATATCAGGATCCAACATTATATAATTCGCTAAGAATTTCTGCCAATCACAGCCTGGATGTTAGAGTTGACAAACGATGGTTTTTTAGCGGCTGGACATTGATCGCGTATCTTGATGTACAAAACATTTACAATCACAAAGCAAATGGAGTTCCCCGTTATAATACCCGTAAAGGTGAGATCGAATCCGTCAATTCTCTTGGGATTTTTCCCATTTTGGGAGTAAGCGCGGAGTTTTAAGAGACGCTTAGAATAAATATAAGAAAATATAAAGCCAGTCGGCGAAAATTAGCATAGAATAGGTATTCTTATAGCAGTATTAATTTATTCTCCAAATTTCGAAATTCAATGCAGTTGCGAAGCATACCCAAAGCAGATAAGGGATAAATAAAAACCCTGCGATTTTTGATATTTGCCTGAAGCGGAAAATAATCATTGATATCAAAGCAGCCAATAATAGAACGTCTATAAGGGCCATTCCAATATGATGTTGCATAAAAAATATATATGACCATAGACCATTAATAATAAGCTGTATAATATAAAGAATAAGAGGCGATTTTACATTTTGCACATTCCGCTGACGCCATATTAACCATGCGGATATACTCATTGAAAGATAGAGTATTCCCCAAACGGGGCCGAATAGCCATCCGGGAGGAGTCCATGATGGTTTATTTAGTATAGTATACCATTCGTCGGGTTCAAATTGAGAAGCAAATGCTGCAACACTGAATGTCAGTATAGTCCAAAAGACTAAACCGATAATGTCTTTAAATCGATTACTCATAGGGGTCCAAATATATTATGGTTAATCATGTTT
>CAZJLX010000578.1:0-1813 GCA_964546545.1 uncultured Ignavibacteriaceae bacterium
TGCCGAAAATGACCCGCTGTAACATCCAGAGCATATAGCAGGCGGCCAGAATAACACCACTGGCGGCGATTATGGCGTAAACCGCATTGGCCTTGTATGTTCCAAGCAGAATTAAAAACTCACCCACAAAACCATTAGTCAGCGGCAGACCTATCGATGATAAAGCAACAATCATAAAAAATGTCGAGAACAGTGGCATCGATTTGGATAAACCGCCAAAATCGGCAATCATGCGGGTATGCCTCCGTTCATATATCATTCCGACAATTAAAAAGAGAGCACCGGTCGATATGCCGTGATTTATCATCTGTAGGACCGAACCTTCCACCCCCTGCATATTCAAAGCCATCATACCAAGCATAACAAAACCGAGATGCGATACCGATGAAAAGGCAACCAGTGATTTTACATCCCGCTGAACCATCGCCACCAAAGCTCCATATATTATACCTATCAGCGCCAGAATCGATATTAACGGCACAAACTGCATTGTCGCTTCCGGGAATAACGGCAGACAGATTCTGATAAAACCGTACGTTCCCATCTTTAGCAAAACGCCCGCCAGAATTACCGACCCTGCCGTCGGAGCTTCGACATGTGCATCAGGCAACCAGGTATGGAACGGCCAGATCGGAACCTTGATCGCAAACGCCAGAGCAAAGGCCAAAAAGATATAGGTCTGGGCGCCCAGTGGAATCGGCATGCTGTAATATTTCAGAAGGTCAAAGCTGTATTCGCCGTAATAGCCGTGATACATAAAGAATAGATAAATAAGCGCAACCAGCATCAACAGCGAACCGAACATAGTAAAGAGAACGAATTTAATCGCGGCATAGGTTTTCCTCGGCCCGCCCCAGACACCGATTATAAAGTACATCGGAATCAGCATAACTTCCCAGAATACATAAAAGAGGAAAAGATCGAGCGAAACAAAAACGCCGATCATACCGGTTTCCAGCAGCAACATGCAGATATAGTAACCTTTGACGCCGGTTTTGATGGCGTTCCAGGATGAAATCATAATTATTACCGACAGAATTGTCGTCAGCATAATCAGCAGAAGTGAAATACCATCAATACCGACATGATAATTTATGCCGAATCCGGAAATCCAGGGGACATTTAATTCAAACTGCATCCCATGCGCTAACGGTACAAACATAGAATACATCCAAAGTGAGAAAAGGAAAGTAATAAAAGCAATTATCAAAGCAATTGACTTAATCGAATCATGTCGTTCTCGGGGTACAAACATCAGCAAAAAGGTGCCGATGAGCGGGAAAAAAGCGACAATTGTAAGAATCTGTGTTTCCATTTTATTGCTTTAAGACAGCGTATCCTATTATAAGTACAACACCAATCACGAAAATTGTTGCGTAAGTTCGTAACTTGCCGGTCTGAATTGTCCGTAATCCCCCGGACATATCGGCCGTAACCGTCGCCAGACCATTTACCAGACCATCGATAATCAGGACATCGAATATCTTCCACAGGAAAATCGAAAATTTAATCAGCGGTTGTATTATCAGGGCGTTATAAATTTCATCGACATAATATTTTCCGCAAAGCAGCCAGTGAATACCGGAGAAACTGCTTCTCAGCTTACCCGTTGCCGCTATATTTTTCCTATAAAAATAATAAGCAAGATAAATAAATATCAGCACCAATAATACCGAGCCGCCCATAAGAACCAACTCGGTGGAACCGCTGTGTGCCGCCGAGGCCAGAGCCTGTTCGCCGCCGGTCGTATGATGAAGACCTTTCATAACCGGTTCAAGAATCACCGGCTTGGCACTTTTGCACGCTTCCTGCA
>CAZJLX010000579.1:0-687 GCA_964546545.1 uncultured Ignavibacteriaceae bacterium
CAACAGTAGTAAAATTTATATCCGTCCGAGGCCACATCCGGCTGAAGCTGTTTGCCGGTCGTCAGCTGATGAACCATAAAATTATTACCGACCGCGATACCATCATAATCATAAACCTGGGCCATTACATTCCATTCGCCGGAAGAGGAATCGGACCAAACGACACCTATATTGCCCATTTTATCGGCCGCAATTGAAACCTCGCGCTGAGCGGTCAAATTGTTGGACGCATTTACTTTTTTGGGATTTATCAAAGCCGTACCGCTGGAATCAAAACGCCGCATATAAATATCCGGATTATTCGGATAGCTTCCGTTGCACCAGTCAACCCAGGCAACGGAAAACCTATCGAAATTATCAGTCGCGACCGATGGAAACGCCTGACGAGTATCATAAACATCGGCCGAAACAAGAATATTCTGGCCGATTTTTATCGCCGAACTGTCATAACGCTGTCCGAAAATGTCATCATCCCCCGAACGATTATCATGCCAGACGACTACGAATCCGCCTTTTATAAAGGCGGCAACACACGGTGATTGCTGCTGATGATTGCCCGAATCATCATTGATCCGAAAACTGGTACCGATCAAAGAACCGTTGGCGGCTATTCTTTGTCCCCAGATATCCCAGTTGTTATATCTGTAATCGGACCAGACGACAATCGATGATCCATCCGCCAAAATT
>CAZJLX010000579.1:697-1806 GCA_964546545.1 uncultured Ignavibacteriaceae bacterium
TCGGGCGATTTGCAGGTCAATTCCGGCGGATTTACCGTGACCTTAAAGTTTATCGGCGTAAAAGCGCTGTCGGCCGGTGCAAAAAATATGTCCGGATTATATGGATAGTCACCGTTACGGTAATCTTTCCAGACTGAATAAAATAGCAGTTCTTCTCCGGCATCAATTGAGCATTCAATATGCGGCGTCGCGCTGTAATCATCGTTGACTTTAACATTATAACCAAGCGCTGAACCGGTGCTGTCGAAAAGCTGATAAAATATTTCATTTACACCATACCGACTATCGGACCAGACAATCGCAAAATGTCCCTTGTGATCGGCGGCAATTCTGGGATTATGTTGATCGGCTCCGGAATAATCATCATTGACCAGTATATCATAACGATCCGTTGCCGATACCGAGCAAAATATAATCGGAATTATTAATAATATCGCCAATAGAATATTGTAACAGCCGAATATGGAAGACAGAGTTGTCGGTTTTTGTACATTCTTATCTTTAAAGATACTATTCATCACAAAGATAAATAGCAATGTCGGTGCCCTTTGGAAGATCAGACTGAAGATTTATTTGGAGACGGCATAAGCTTATGCGACAAGGTTTTACCTCTTATGCCGAACAAGGCAAGAATAAACAATCCGCAACCGTAATAAAATCAGGAAAACGGTTCCCCAAACGCGGGAACCGTTTTCCTTTTAGGCTTTGTGACGGTGTCTTAAATAAGTCCGCGGCTAATTAACGTTTTTTCTTTTTGTGGCGATCGGCGCGTCTGCGTTTTTTCCGTTTGTGCGTCTTAATCTTTTGGCGTTTTCTCTTTTTACCGCTCGGCATTAATCCTCCATCACAACCGGTTTCACACGCTAAACCGGCAATTTGGTAATCATGTTTTTAAACTCATTCGACGGCTTGAAAACCGGAACTTTGCGGCTGGGAACAGGCACTACATCACCAGTGCGAGGGTTACGCGCCTTTCTTTCCTTGCGCAGCTTGACTTTAAATGTTCCAAAGCCCCGAATCTCAATATTGTGTCCACCTTCCATCGACTGTTTGACAGTATCAAGAAAAGCATCAACAACAACAGCCACATCAGTCCGGGTCAGGCCAGT
>CAZJLX010000580.1:0-1797 GCA_964546545.1 uncultured Ignavibacteriaceae bacterium
ACCGAAATCCGTCAGGGCCGACTCGGCCGCGACGGCCGCATTATTAATAATACAAAATCCCATTCCGCGGTCCCGCTCGGCATGATGTCCCGGCGGGCGACCAGCCAAAAAAATACGCCTGTATTTATCCTCGGTAATCAATTTTACGGCATCAACCGCTGCCAGCGCCGTCCCATAAGCCGCCTTATATGATCCCGGTGATACATACGTGTCAGCATCAAGATTTCCCCCGCCCGATTCAGATAATGCCCGCACATCCATAAGATAGGCCGGATCATGAACCTGTTTGACAGCCTCCGATTCATTGAACTCGACGGTTATCTTTTCAATCGCTGAAAAGAGATCGGAATGCATCAAATTATCCACGGCGGCCTGCATTCTTGATGCATTCTCCGGATGCCCGGAAGGCGCCGGATGTTCCTCGGCATGAATTAAATCGATTATACCTACCTTCATCTTATCTTGAAATAATACGGCTTAACCGGCAAAGTCAAGGCATTAATTGGATTAGAGTTCCTTCTTTTTCCAGTTACCTCGACGGAACCAGAAAAACAGTATCGCCGCTTTAACAAAGGAAGTAATAGTCAGCGCCCACCAGACACCGTTAATACCAAAATCAAGAGTAAAACATAACAGATAGGCCAATGGCAAACGTGCGATAGATCCTGGAATCGAAACCACCATCGGCGGAATGGTATTACCGGCACCGGAAAAGGCTCCTTCCAGGACTATTTCAATACCCATAAATATTTGAGATAATCCGAGAATAATTAAATAATCAACTGCAATTTTGACAACCTCAGGATCCGACGAAAATATCCCGGCTATAAATTTAGGAATCGCAATAAAAAGAATCGATATTAAAAATGTTTCGCCGGCTACGATCCAGACCGTTCCCCAGGCACAGCGAGCGGCGCGATCCGGATTGCCGGCCCCGAGATTCTGACCGACCAATGTTGAGGCGGCCATCGAAAAGCCAAATGTGGTCAGATACGATAATGACTCCATCCGGTTGCCGATACCCATCGCCGCCCCGGCCGCATCCCCATAATAATGGACAATCTGAACTATAAACCAGTAAACCGCTACAAACACAATATTCTGTGCCGAAATGGGAATCCCGATTTTACAAATTTTTAACATCGCCTTCAGATTCGGTCTGTTTCGATACCAGCTCGACAGCGAAAAATTCAGACGATTTCGGAATATTAAAATTATAAACAATAACAATGAAACACAAACCGAAATTAAAGTCGCCAAGGCCGCCCCGGTCACACCCATCTCGGGAAATGGCCCCCAGCCGAAGATCAGAGCCGGATCCAGAAAGATATTAAGGATTGTTCCGCTTGAAAAGGCAATCATCGGCGAGCGGGTATCGCCGGAGGCTCTGAATATCGAACCCAAAGCATCGACAATGAAGAAAAAGACCACCCCGATAAAAAAGATTCTCAAATAGGGAATGCCCAATTCGACGACATTCGGGGATGCCTTCATAAACTTAAGGATATCGGGGGTTAATAGATATCCAATCGAGCCCAGGGTCAGACCGATAACAATCGCCATAGCAATGCCCTGACCGCCGTAAAAAGATGCTTTTTCTTTATCTTTGGCACCAATCGAACGGGATACAATGGCCGTCAAGCCGATTATAATAATTGCATTGGTGGCAAACAGTGTCCAGCTGACAACCATGGAGCTGACCAGAGCATCCTGTTCCGGCGTACCCAAAAAACCGACCCAAAAATAGTCGGTGATGGTCAGGCCAAACTCCAGAAACATAGAAGCCACCACCGGCCA
>CAZJLX010000581.1:0-1792 GCA_964546545.1 uncultured Ignavibacteriaceae bacterium
TTTGCGATAACCATATCTAGTCCAACAGGTTCCAACGCCTCAAAGACCGCCTCGGAAACCAGCCGATTGCTCTCTTTTAAAAGTCTGCCGGATTCGGGCAGTATTTCGAGATTTAACGAGAGCGAGAATGTAATCTCGCTTTGATCATGATATATCGCCCGACCGCCGGTTATTCTTCGGATAACCGGGATATTATTTTCCAGTTTGTCGAAATCGACGGCTTTTGACAGCGTCTGATTATAGCCGATTGTAATTCCGGGTGAACTCCAGCTGTAAATTCTCAAAAAAGCGGCAATGTTTTTTGAATTCAGCCTTAATTTTTCAAACAACCATTCATCGGCCGCCATATTAAAATATGGCTCACAAACCGGAGTCTTTATATAATAACCCTGCTTCATTCCGGCCAAAATATATAGCACAGCTTTCAATCATTCAAGCCCGAAAATGTTTTTTATTGCATCCAAAAAATCAATAGGATATTTTTTTGTATGGAGCAAAATAACGGTCTTTCTTCGGGCAAAAAATTCATTCTGTCGCTGTCGATTATTGTTACATTGGCGATAGTCGGTTCGATCGGTTTTTCGACACTTGAAAATATGTCGCTTTTTGAAGGTTTATATATGACCGTGATAACCCTGTCGACCGTCGGTTATGGCGAGATAAGACCGCTGCATCCTTCGGGCCGGGCCTTTGCAATAATTCTTATAATCTTCGGGGTCGCCTCAATAACATATTCGCTGTCGGCGCTGGGGCAGTTTATCCTTGAAGGCCAGATTAGAAATGTACTGGGGAAAAGAAAAATGAAAACAAAAATAAAAAAACTGACGAATCACTGCATAATCGCCGGTTATGGTCGGGTCGGAATACAGGTGGCGCAGGCCTATACACGACGCAAAGAACCCTTTATCGTTATTGAAACTGAAAACTCGGCCATCAATCGACTGGATCATGATCAGGTGCTCTACCTCGAGGGACAGGCGACCGAGGATTATATTTTGACCGAGGCTCGAATCGAGAAGGCGCGCGTTCTGGTTTCGACCATTCCCAGCGAGGCCGACAATGTTTATCTGGCCTTGACCGCCCGCCACATGAATCCGAAGCTGTACATCATCTGTCGCGCCGATAATCCTGAGGGCGAGAAAAAACTGAAACGGGCCGGCGCCAATCATGTTGTCTCGCCGCACATTCTGGGCGGGATGCGGATGGCGATGGCCTCTCTGCGGCCCAACGTCGTCGATTTCATGCAGTCGACGGCGCTCGGCGAATCGGGACTGGGGCTGGAGGAGATCACGGTGCCGGACGGTTGTCGCCTGCATGGTTTGTCGCTGATCGAATCTAAAATTAAGGCCGACTATGACGTGACAGTCATCGGGATCAAAAAGAGCAACCGGGATGTGGTCATCTCTCCCCCGCCGACCGCGGTCATCGAATCGGGCGATTTATTATTACTGGTCGGCGCCTCCGACAACCTCGAACGCATGACCAAAGAGATGTCATAGGACATCGGGCCCCATATCCGTCATTGAGAGGAGTTCCGAATTCCCGCGTGGCGGGAATATGGAACAACGCGGCAATCTCCCAACTTGAATGAGCAATTCGTAAATGTATCCACCCGCGCGAAGCGCAAAAACCGGCTCCCTGCCGGCGCGAAGCGCATAAGCCGGCTCCCTGCCGGACAACTGGCTCCCTGCCTGTTTCAACATTCATAGCCATACAAACGGGCTCCCTGCCAGATTAACATTAAAATGGTTGGAAAATTGGAAGTCGAATAGACTAATCTCGTTTTAATGTA
>CAZJLX010000582.1:0-1788 GCA_964546545.1 uncultured Ignavibacteriaceae bacterium
GGCGTTTGGTAAAAATATCCAACTGCAGGTGCATATTGAAAAAGCAATCGAATTGAATGCCGATCCGATAAGACTTAAAAGCATAATTTTAAATCTCCTTGTAAATGCAATCAAGTACGGCAATACAGGAGGAACAGTATTAGCTTCATTACAGGAAGTTTCCGAAAATAATGTGGAGTTGACAGTATCCGACACGGGTCACGGGATAACGGCTGAGGACAGGTCGCTGGTTTTTAATCGGTTCTATAGAGGGGCTCGCTCCAGAGCAGAAAGCGACGGGAGCGGTCTTGGACTGTCAATAACAAAAGAGCTTGTTGAACTTCATGGAGGCCAAATTGTAATCGAAGACAGCCCCGAAGGGGGTGCCCTTTTTCGGGTCATCATTCCGAAAAAATAGCTCTATTTTCTATAAAACAGCTTTTTTTCATCTTGGTTTCATCTTTGTAACCGATATTCAATGCCAACAAAACTTAAGGAGGAAAAAAATGAGACAGATTTTCACACTTGGTTTTCTGGCCCTCCTACTGGCGTTCGCTTGGGTAGCCGTCGCCGATGACGGAGGGATAAAAAAGTCCGACGTCCCTGAAGCCGTGCTGAAGGCATTTGAAACATCATATCCAAAGGCAGTGGCGACAGAATATAGTAAAAAAACTGCCGATGGCCAGACTCGATATGAAATCGAAACCAGGGTCGGCGAACTCGAAAAGGATTTTGTCTATTTGACGGATGGCACCTTGTTTCAGATCGACGAAGATATGACGGTCAAATCATTGCCGGCGGCAGTTGTCGAGGCGGTGAAAAAGGCGTATCCCGATGGCGAGATCGATGAAGCCGACAAAATTACGAAAGGCGCCAACATCGAATTTGAGGTTATGGTCGAGGTCGGTGACACGGATTATGAGCTTTTATTCTCGCCGGATGGTAAAATATTGACCTCTGCCTCGGTTGATGAAGACGACGATGAACCCGGCGACGTCGATGAGGCTGATGAAGAAGATGATGACTGATGCACAGAGACGCAAAATATTAATAGATTCATCAATCTGTTGATATTCGCTCTTCTATTTGCAGGGCTATGTTTACAGGAGGAGTTCGTTGACTCGGAGAGATGAATATCCGGAGAAAAGTGGGATATCGTAATTGGCAAAAATGGCCGCTGAATATACCAAAGAATATCGGTTCATTGACGTAATTATACTTGAGTGGAAGGAAATTGAACTCATTATTGAATTGCAAGGGCACCTCAATGATAATATATTCTTTAAATTTAATAATTTGTCCGGGATATCGTCAGAGGCAACCGAAGGGCAGTTGAGATTGGAATCATATTCTCATTTCTGGCGAAAAAGAGAGTTATATAACCTGAAGTGATTGACTCGACAGCCACTATAGAGTCCGGGGAATCAATGGATTTTACGCACGGGGTTAACTGATTGAATCGCTTCAAAATTGACAAGCTTTGGCTGATCATTGGCCTGGGCATCATGGTCAGGTTTGTATTTCTTGGCCTTCTGGATTTGTTGCCCGAAGAAGCCTATTGCTGGAACTACGCCAAACATCTGGATATCGGATATCTTGACCATCCCCCTATGACAGCCTGGCTCATCTATATATTCGATTCGGTACTCGGTAAAAGCGAGTTTGCGGTGAGGTTACCAGCCTTTCTGGGATGGTTCCTTTTCGCCTTTTTCATGTACCGTTTTACGGAAAATACGGTCGGAAAAGAATCGGGTAAACTGGTCCTTTTGCTCCTTGTTGCACTGCCGATATACATGTCGGTCGGGTTTT
>CAZJLX010000583.1:0-1788 GCA_964546545.1 uncultured Ignavibacteriaceae bacterium
GGCTGATGCCGACAATGACTTAATCGGTGACCTCTGCGACAACTGCCCCGATATAGCCAATGCCGATCAGGCCGATACGGATGGTGACTTAATCGGTGATCTCTGCGATAACTGTCCTGATATACCAAATGCTGATCAGGCTGATGCCGACAATGATTTAATCGGTGATCTCTGCGATAACTGTCCCGATATCGCCAATGCCGATCAGGCTGATGCCGATAGTGACTTAATCGGTGATCTCTGCGATAACTGCCCTGATGTTGCCAATGCTGATCAGGCTGATGCCGACAATGACTTAATAGGTGATCTCTGCGACAATTGTCCTGATATTGCCAATGCTGATCAGGCTGATGCCGACAATGACTTAATCGGTGACCTCTGCGACAACTGCCCCGATATACCCAATGCTGATCAGGCTGATGCCGACAATGATTTAATCGGTGATCTCTGCGATAATTGCTCTGATATAGCCAATGCTGATCAGGCCGATACGGATGGTGACTTAATCGGTGATCTCTACGATAACTGTCCCGATATAGCCAATGCTGATCAGGCTGACAGCGATGGCGATGGTATAGGTGATGCCTGCAGCTCCAATGATGAATTCGGTTCGATATTTGGTTTTGTCTCAAATGATAAAGGATTTGTCGGAGATGTTTATATAGAGTTGCTTGATTCTATGGAAAATTCTCTTGGCTGGTGCATTACAGACAAAGCGGGATTATATAGATTTGATAGCCTGGTATCGGGAGTATATTTGGTCTGTATATGGCCTCCTTTTGGTTTTGAAGCTGATCCGCGAATGAATGAGGTTTCCCTGAATGGCCAGGATGAAAAAGTCAATTTTCAATTGGTTAAGGCAGAACCTAACGGCCATTGGCGGGGTCGTGGTTTCTGGCTGCATCAGGTGCGTTGTTATCTAACCGGGCATGGCCGTCCGCATGTGTCTTACGAAGAGATGTGTGATTATTTTGAACGGATCAGATTATATTTTAATTTGAATCCGATTGTACCGATATCTGTAATCAGTTTCGATGAAAACTCAACCTGCGATCAAAGAATGGCATATATGTACGATGTCTTAAAATGGCGCAGCAGGTTTTCATTCTGTCATGCGGCCAGAGCCAACTTCGCGGTGCTGTTATTGAATCTCACTTCCGGTCGGATATCGCCCTGGGCCTCGATTTGCGGCTGGAATCCGTTTGGTTCCGGCAAGGAAAATGATCCCTCGAATAGTATTACTGTCTCACAGGCGCTGGTTTATTCGCAGATATTGATAAATGATGCCGATGAGGCCAATGATGAAGTTGCTTTGATTATCGATAGTCTGATTAATATCGGCGAACCGGTTCCCGAAAATCTGGTGGATCCGAATATGCCCAATATCGATTATCTTGGTCTGTCTGGGATCGAAAATGATAATGAAAGCGGTTTAATACCGAGCCAATTCAAACTGGAGCAGAACCGACCGAATCCGTTTAATCCGACGACGACTATATCTTATTCGCTGGGGCAAAACTGTCAGGTTACTCTGACGATTTATAATATGCTCGGACAGACGGTCAATGTTTTGGTAAGTGAGCAGCAGGAGGCTGGTAATTATTCGGTTATTTGGGATGGCACCGATGATCAGGGTCAACCGGTATCATCAGGAATTTATCTATATAAAATCGATACCGGTCAATTTGCTGAAACGCGCAAGATGATGTTGTTAAAATAGGGGAGTGGGCAATAGTACAGGGACAGATTGTAAAATCTGTCCCTTTTTTTGTTCTTTAATTTGGCGGT
>CAZJLX010000584.1:0-1780 GCA_964546545.1 uncultured Ignavibacteriaceae bacterium
GATAAAGAGAAAATATATGCCGATGGCAGGTCGGCCTATCTTCCTGCCTCAGGCGGCGAATATTTTTCGTATCGGATAGAGCGGTTTTAAAGCCGGCAATTCCTTTAATATTCTACTTTGATTACAAATCGTAATCTGATAAATTAATAAAAGGGAAAAACCAACTATTATCGAGGATAAAATGAAAGCGATAAACCCGGCCACAGACCAATTAATAAAAGAGTATCGTGAACACAATTCCAATGAAGTCAAAGATATAATAACCGCTACTGATAATGAGTATCACCGGTGGCGGGCGACATCGTTTAAATATCGCTCCGATTTGATGTTCAAAGCGGCGGGCGAACTACGGCAGAACAAAGATAAATATGCCGAGATTATGACTCTTGAGATGGGCAAACCGATAGGCGAATCGCGCGCCGAAATCGAAAAATGCGCCTGGGTCTGCGACTTCTACGCCGAAAACGCTGAGAAATTTTTATCCGATGAGATTATCGAATCGGATGCCTCGCGCTCTTTTGTCGCCTTCCAACCGCTTGGTGTCGTATTGGCGGTGATGCCCTGGAATTTCCCATTCTGGCAGGTTTTCCGGTTTGCCGCTCCGGCTCTGATGGCCGGTAATGGCGGTTTATTGAAACATGCCTCGAATGTCCCCGGCTGCGCGCTGGCGATCGAAGAAATATTCCGCAAGGCCGGTTTTCCTCATGATATTTTCAGGGCGATGATGATTCCCTCAAATATGGTCGACGATGTTATCGCCGACTGGCGAGTTAAGGCCGTAACATTAACCGGCTCCGAGCCGGCCGGAAAGGCGGTCGCCTCAGCCGCCGGACGTGAACTGAAAAAAACGCTGCTGGAGTTGGGCGGTTCCGATGCCTATATCGTGCTTGAGGATGCCGAGCTTCCGGCTTGCGTCGCCACTTCGGCGACAGCGCGGATGTTGAACTGCGGCCAGAGTTGTATCGCCGCCAAGCGGTTTATTGTCGTTGAATCAATGTTAAAGCAATTTGAGCAACAGCAGACAGAGATCATGCAGTCAATGAAACTCGGCGATCCGCTCGATGAGGCAACTCAGGTCGGGCCGCTGGCGCGAAATGATCTGGTCGATGAACTCGATGAACAGGTCCAAAAATCGATTAAAATGGGAGCGAAACTTCTGCTCGGCGGTAAACGCCCCGATGGCCCCGGTGCATTCTATCTTCCGACCGTATTGACCGGTGTTAAAAAAGGGATGCCGGTCTACGAGCAGGAAACTTTCGGTCCGGTCTCGGCGATTATCCCGGTTAGAGATACGGAAGAAGCGATCGCGGTCGCCAATGATTCAGAGTTTGGCCTCGGCGGTTCGGTATGGACACGCGATATCAAAAAAGGTGAGGAAGTCGCCCGGCGGATAGAAACCGGCGCGATGTTTGTCAACGGCATGAGTAAATCGGATCCGCGTCTGCCGTTTGGCGGTATTAAAAAATCAGGTTACGGTCGCGAACTCTCGCACTACGGCATCAAAGAGTTCGTCAACATCAAAACCATCTGGATAAAGTGAAGACATCACCTTTTCTTGTATTCTTGATATTTATCCTGTGAAATCGATCAAAAAACTGGCCCTCTGCCAGTGCCAATACATGGTAGGTCAAATCTCAAGACTCGTTCTCTTGAACGAGCGGAGACTTGACATTAATCCTCCTTGAGGCTTGACTTTCTAATCGGTCATCCATTGTTATGTGCCTGACAGATATCCACATCTGCCATTAAAGGAGTGATCCTGTGCCCGGCAGATGTCCAC
>CAZJLX010000585.1:0-1779 GCA_964546545.1 uncultured Ignavibacteriaceae bacterium
AGATATAAGGATATAGCATGGATAAGTTTGTAATTAAAGGTGGCAAAAAGCTTCAGGGCAAAATAAAAGCCGATGGATCAAAAAACGCCGCATTGCCGATTATTGCGTCGACGATTTTATTTAAAAAAGGTGAAATTACACTCGAGAATATTCCGCATTTGAGAGATATTATTACAATTCAACGAGTTTTGGAATTTATCGGCGCCAAAGTCGAATATGATACCCAGGCTCATAAAATGCAGATTGATTGTTCTAATCTAAATGATAATATCGCACCCTATGAGCTTATGCGCCAGATGCGAGCCTCATTTTTGGTGCTGGGACCGCTTTTGGGGCGCTTTGGTGAGGCAAGAGTTTCTCTTCCGGGCGGCTGTTCGCTAGGTGCCCGACCGGTTGATTATCATATTTTAGGCTTTCGCTCGCTAGGCGCTGAAGTATTCGAAGAATCCGGTTATGCGATTGCAACCGCCAAAAAACTCAAGGGATCGACCATTCATTTTGATCGCCCCTCTCATACCGGCACTGAAAATCTTATGTTCGGCGCGGTTTTCGCCAAAGGTACCACCAATATAATAAATGCCGCTTGCGATCCTGAAGTTGTTGATGTAGCAAACTTTTTAAACAAGGCGGGAGCCAAAATAATAGGCGCAGGGACATCTTCGGTGTCAATTGAAGGTGTTGAAGAGTTAAAACCTATTAAATATAAGGTCTCCGGTGATCGTCTTGTTGCCGGAACCTATATGTGCGGAACCGCTATTACGGGCGGATCGGTCGAAATCGACGGAGTTGATCCGCATCAACTGACAATGGTTTCACGTAAACTGTTTGAAATGGGATGCCAGGTTGAAGAATTAAAGAAGGGGATTAAGATTAAGGGGCCAAAACGTTTAAAGCCAACAAAATTGGTAACTTTCCCGTTTCCCGGATTTCCGACCGATTTACAGCCCTGCATTGGGGCGCTGGCTTCGGTGGCTTCGGGAACAAGTAGTATCAAAGAAACTGTTTTTGAAGATAGGTTCGGTTATACAATGGAATTACGTCGTTTGGGTGCAGATATTACAATTACGGCCAACGAGGCGATTATAAACGGCGTTGAACTTCTAAAAGGGGCCTCGGTTATGGCTTCGGATATCCGCGCCGGCGCGGGGCTGGTACTGGGCGGCCTGGCTGCTGAAGGAAAGAGTGAAATATTGCGCATTTATCATGTCGACCGGGGTTATGACAGACTTGAAGAGAAATTTTCTGCCCTCGGAGCCGATATAAAGAGAGAGGAAGCCAAATAATAAGGCAAAATAATAATAGCCATAAAAGGTCTAAAAAGATGCTGAATAAAAAAATATATGTTCTTATTGTGTTACTTGTTATTTCGAGTTCTATAATGGCTCAGACCACCTATTTCGGAAAAAACAAAGTTCAATATAAACAGTTTGACTGGCAGTATATACAGACTCGTCATTTCGATATATATTTTAATGGGCAGATGTACGAAACAGCCAAATTTGGATCGGCTGTCCTCGAGTCTTCCTATGTCGAAATTTCCAACCAATTGAATTACCAGATTCACCGGCGGATTCCGATTTTTATTTACAATTCGCCCAACGACTTTCAACAAACCAATATTGTCTCATCGATTCTCCCCGAAGGGGTCGGCGGCTTTACCGAGGCTTTTAAAAACAGAGTTGCGATACCTTTTAACGGCTCGCTTGAGGATTTTCGCCATGTATTACATCATGAACTGACTCATGCGGTAACATATGATATGATTTACGGCAATTCTTT
>CAZJLX010000586.1:0-1779 GCA_964546545.1 uncultured Ignavibacteriaceae bacterium
GGGTGGGAATGAAATCAATGGAATCGGCCTTTGAAACCGGCCGCATCGAGGCCACAAAAAAAGAGATGAACTCGCTGGCTCAGTCTATAGTGGGTAATCCCGACCTGCTTAACGGCGGCGTTCGGACAGATTACGGTTATGTCGGTGATGTTGGCGCCCTACCGACTTCATTGGACGACCTTGTCAGCCAGCCTCCGGGATATACAACCTGGAACGGGCCATATATCAGCAGCAGTTTTGCCGAAGCCACCGATGATTATAAGGAAGATGCCTGGGGAACGGAATATACATATACCGCCGGAGTCAATATCGTTTCTACCGGTTCAGGAAGCGATCTAACCAAACAATATGCCGGGACAACCGCGGATTTGACAAGTAACACAATCCATGGAACGATCATCGACGGCGGTGGCTCACCGCCGGGGACTTTCAGCGGCTCAGTCGATATTATCCTGAGCTATCCTGACGGCAGCGGTTCAATGACGAGCAGTACAGTTAATCCCAATGCCAGCGGCAACTATTCATTTTCCGGAATACCAATCGGCAATCATACGATCACGGCTGTAAATACATCCACCAATGATACAGTTATATCATATGTCAGTGTTCCGCCACGTTCTTCGATCGTGAATAATTTCCGATTCGGAATCTCCCTTTGGTCGGCGGGCGGCGGCGGTGGAGGCGGCGCGTCGCTGGAGTATGTCTCCGGTTCGGCAGGTACCAGCGGCTGGGGCGGCGACAATATCGAATTCGATATTGCCAACAATACCGGGGCGGATATATCCATCACATGGCTTGAAGCCGAATATACTCACAGCCCCACAGCTTATTATGAACGAGTCCGCTGGAATTCGGGGTCAGTCGCTTTTAGTAACAGTCCTCGATTCGCATCGACCGATCGGGCCAATTTCAGCAGTTCCAGGACAATAAACGATGGTGCGACGCTGACAATTGATTTAGAGGATTTCCGACGCAATCAATACGGCGGCGGGCCGTCTGAAGATATGACCGGCAGTTCTTTTACGATAACCTTCAGCGATGGCTCGGTGATAACTTTCACGATATAGTCGGATACGAAGACAGGAAACAAGATGGATAGCCTGCAGAAAATAAGAAAGTTTTATTACCGGTTGTACGGGTATTTAAAACGTCATGATAAAAAATATTACCGTTTTAACAGAACCATTGCCTGTTTTTTTGATGAGCATTCCCTTCAATTGGCTACCGCTCGGCATATTTGCCATTTGACTTATCTTCTTGATGTTAACAAAATATATCTTCCCCGCTCTCTGGAGTCGGATGAAGACAAGCTGAAATTTTTAGGCGACGAATTGCAAAATTATATAAATAACTTTGGAAATCCATTCACTCGATATATACTTGGTGTCGGAGGTTCGGAATCCGCATTTCGAACCATATCTTTGCCCAATATGCGCAGACAGGAATTGAATAAAGCCGTATATTTTGAGGGCAACAAGAGAATCCCGTTCGGCCTGGATAATGCCTACTATGGTTATCATATCTCCAGAAGAGTTATTCGTGATGGACTAAAGACAATTTTTGCATCGTTAATTGCAGTTTCAAAAAAAGAAGTAGACAGCCGTAGCAGGATAATGGAACCGCTCAGGGTAAAAATTGACGGAATTCATCACGAACTCGAAGCGATAGGACACCTTCTCCCCTATGTCGACGGCTATGATAATGACCGAACCTATGCGTTAATAAATATTAAGGCCGAGCGTTCGGAAATCAGTTTCTATCGCAGAAGCCAACTGGAGT
>CAZJLX010000587.1:0-1776 GCA_964546545.1 uncultured Ignavibacteriaceae bacterium
TTTGACCCGAAGCATCGATTGTTCGCTCCGGAGCTCGCGGGCGGAGCGCTGCTCGATGCAGGCATCTATCCCATTTCGTTTGCATCCATGGTAATGAAGGGTGCGCCGGAATCCGTACGGGCCGTTGCGGAGATCGGATCGACCGGAGTCGATGAGCAATCTGCCTACGTGTTCATTTATCCGAACGGTGCGCTTGCAATGCTCTCATCGGCCCTTCGAACAAAGCTGGACAGCCGTGCCGTAATCTTCGGCACCAAGGGCCGGATAGAGGTGCCCGATCTGTTCCTTGCGGCACGCAAAGCCACACTCTACATTGACGACAAACCGGCGTCATTACTTCCTTCCGCCGGGATTGATGCCTTTATCGGTGATAAAGGCGGTGACTAGTTCGTTTGGCGTGATGTCGAAAGCGGGCGAGTAAACTTTTATTCCCTCCGGGGCGGTTTGGACTCCGCCCCAGTTGGTGATTTCGGAGGGATCGCGCTCCTCGATCGGGATATCGTCGCCGGTCGGGATATTTTTATCAAAAGTCGAATAGGGCAATGCCACATAAAACGGGATATTATGTTCTTTAGCCAGCACGGCTACCGAATAGGTGCCGATTTTATTGGCAACATCACCGTTGGCCGCAACGCGGTCGGTGCCGACAATTACCTTGTCGATTTTGCCCTGCCGCATCACCATCCCGGCCATATTGTCGCAAATCAGGGTAACGTCAATCCCTTCCTGTTTCAGTTCCCACGACGTCAACCTCGCACCCTGTAGAAGCGGGCGGGTTTCATCCGCATAGACTTTGATTTTTTTGCCCTGCTTAACGGCCGCATAGATAACCGCCAGTGCGGTGCCGGAACCACCGGTCGCCAAAGCGCCTGCATTACAATGGGTTAGAATCGTATCGCCGTCGTATATCAGCTCCGCACCATTTTTGCCGATTTTATCGCATAAGCCAATATCTTCATTTAAAACAGACTGCGCCTCATCCCAGATAAACTGCCGGAATTCATCGATATTATCGCCGCCAAACTGATGAGCCGCATCCAGAACCCGATTGACCGCCCAGGCCAGATTGATGGCGGTCGGCCGGGCCGATTTGATTTCAGCGGCAACATCGGTCAAGATCCGTTTGAGCTGGTCAACTTCGACCTCGACATTTGCCTCGGCCGCCACGGCCAGCGCAAAACCTCCGGCGATTCCGATAGCCGGGGCACCGCGGATTTCTAATCTCTTAATCGAGCCTATTATATCGCGATAGTCATTATATTCATTGTAGACCAATCTGGCCGGCAAGGCAGTTTGATCGAGGATTCTGACCTTGCCGTCGGTTTTTTCGATAACTTTAAATTTCATATTATTCTCCGATTATCTGCAACACCACTTTGCGACTGCGATTACGATTATCAAAATCCATAAAGACTATATTCTGCCATGTCCCGAGCGTTAATACGCCGTTTACGAACGGAACGGTAAGATCCGGCCCGAGAAGCGCCGAACGCATATGCGAAAAACCGTTTCCGTCATGCCAGGTCATATCATGTTTGTACGGCTTATCGGAGGGCAGGATTTTCTCCAAAAATTCGGGGATATCCTGAATCAGACCCGGCTCATATTCTATCGTGGTCAACGCCGAGGTAGCCGAAGGGGTGAAAACTGTCACAATGCCTGAATTAATGCCTGATTTCATGACACTATTTCTTATCTCCTCGGTCAGGTCGACCAGATGGCAGTAACCTTTGGATTGAAATTTTATTTCATCGGTTTTAACCATAATATCTATTT
>CAZJLX010000588.1:0-1775 GCA_964546545.1 uncultured Ignavibacteriaceae bacterium
AGCAATTGATATAATCGATGAGGCGGGCAGTCGGGCACATCTGTCGACTTATGCCAAGCCAGAAGAGTTCAACGAAATTGAAAATGAAATTGCAACGCTTCAGGATGAAAAAGAGAAGGCGGTCAAAAACCAGGCTTTCGAAACCGCCGCCCAGCTTCGTGATGAACTCAAATTCAAAAAAGAAAAACTGGATCAGATGAAAAAGGAGTGGGAGGAACAGCGCGAGAAAACCCAAATCATTCTCAATGACGATGATATTGCGCAGGTGGTCTCAAAGATCACTGGTATCCCGCTTTTCCGTCTCGAAGAAAAAGAGTCCAAACGCCTTTTGCGTATGGATGAAGATCTCAAGAAAAAAATCGTCGGACAGGATCCGGCGATTAATACTATCACGCGCGCTATTCGGCGGGCTCGGGCCGGCCTGGGCGACCCACGTCGTCCGATCGGTTCCTTTATCTTCCTCGGACCGACCGGGGTCGGCAAAACCGAATTGGCCCGCGTTTTAGCTGAGTTTCTATTTGAAGATACCGATTCGCTGGTGCGTATAGATATGTCGGAATATATGGAAAAATTCGCCGTCTCACGTCTGATTGGCGCCCCGCCGGGATATGTCGGTTATGAAGAGGGCGGCCAGTTGACAGAGAAAGTTCGGCGTCGTCCATATTCGGTCGTGCTGCTCGATGAAATCGAGAAAGCGCATCCGGATGTCTTTAATATTCTGTTGCAGTTGATGGATGACGGCTCGCTGACCGATTCTTTCGGACGCAAAGTCGATTTTCGCAATACGGTTGTGATTATGACCTCGAATATCGGCACCCGTCGAATCAAGGACGGTAAAACGGTCGGATTCGATGCCGAAGATTCTGATGCCGATTATGAAACGATGAAAAGGAAAGTCCTGGAGGAGTTGCGCAAGATATTTAATCCCGAGCTTCTCAATCGTATTGATGAGTCGGTTATTTTCCAGGCGTTGACTATGGATCATATCAAACAGATTGTCGATATTCTGCTGGCTGATGTGGCCAAGCGCTTGGCTGAGAAGGGGATAAGCTTTACTCTCACCAGCGAAGGTCGAATTTTCCTGGCCAAAACAGGCTTTGATCCGATGCTTGGAGCGAGGCCGCTTAAACGGGCGATCCAGAAATATCTCGAAGATCCTCTCGCCGAAGAGCTTCTGCGCGGTCAGTATGCTGGAGACTGTAATATTGTCATTGGCGCCGACGATGAGAAATTGCTGTTTACTTTCAACGACCGGCCGCCGGTCAGTAACGGTCAAACGGAGAAAGTAACCAACTAAAAGAGCTTGCTTTTTTTGAAAATATTATTATACTGTTTCGGCCCGGTGAAGACCGGGCCGAAGTTTTGAATTGAAATGTTGGAGTTGATAATATGGCACACAAAAAAGGTGTTGGTTCCTCAAGAAACGGCCGCGACAGTAATGGTCAGCGGCTCGGTGTGAAGGTTTTCTCCGGTGAAGCGGTTCCGGCCGGAACGATTATTATCCGTCAGCACGGGACTAAAATTCATCCGGGGATGAATGTCGGACGCGGCAAAGATGATACACTCTTCGCCAAAATTACCGGTGTCGTTACCTTTCATCGCAAAGGCCGCGACAAAAAAATGGTCTCGGTTTACGAATAAGTAAAAGACTGTTTTTAAAATCTCAAACCCCGCACAAGCGGGGTTTTTTTATTGACTAAAATTTCGGGTAGGTCAGGAGTGAGGTTCCCCCGAAAAAGTGGACACACAACTAAGCATGAGGTATAATATCAATG
>CAZJLX010000589.1:0-1774 GCA_964546545.1 uncultured Ignavibacteriaceae bacterium
CCGCTGATGTTTGATTCACTGTTTACCGACGGGGCCTTCGCCGGATTTGTCGTTATCAGCCGTGATGCCGGATCGGTGGAGAAATTTCAGCCGGTCGATCCGTCATTTATCAGCGCCCGACAGGAGCGTCATAAACAAAGTTTGTACCTGCAAACCGACCGTGGTGAAGTAAAAATCAGCGGTGATGATTTTTATTATTTTGGTCTTAACAGCGATATCAATGGGGGATTGGGTCGGTCGATATTAAGCGCGGTGCCGTTTGTGTCGTATATCGAGCAGCAGCTTATCGACGATATGCGGCGGACCATGCATAATGCCGGCTATCATCGACTTCACGTGCAAATAACGCCTCCGGAGAGAATTTCGGGCGAGTCGGATAATGCCTATATCGAACGAGTCAACGAATATTTCGATGATACCGTTTCAATGATAAAAGACAGCCGTCCGGATGAAAACCCGGTCACGTGGGATAATGTCAAAATCGATTATATCGGACCGACTAACGTGCAGGGAGCAACGCACAGTTGGTTTCTTTCGCATCGAGCGATGGTTGAAGAGATTTGCGGAGGAACCAATCTGGCGCCGTTTATGCTTGGTTACAGTTATGGTTCGACTCACAATTGGGCTCAGTTTAAATATGACCTGGTGATGCGTCAGGTGAATTCAATACAGAACCAGGCCTCGCGGTTTTTGGAATGGATCGGAAATATTGAACTGGCCCTGAGGGGTATGAAATGCCGATGCCGCTGGGTTTTTGATAATCACCTTACATATCTGGCGCCCGAACGCTCCGATATCGAGAAAAGCAAAATTGACAGTCTTATCAAGCTGTACTCGGCCGGTTTGATAACCAAAGATAAAGCAGCCGAAACAGCGGCAGGTTTGTTATAAGCAGACTGTTTAAGTTATCCGACTGGCGCCGGGCCATAACTGATATTCCTTTTTTTGCCGAGAAATTTCTGGATATCAAATTGCACGACGGGCAAATTCGCTGGCTTAATAACAGCTTTCGGTCGGAAAATCTTCTGGTTACCGGAAATCGCTGGGGGAAATCGTTCGCCCAGGCGGTTAAGATTATTCATCATGCTCTGTTTCGTATTCGGGATCCGAAGTATGACTTTTCCGGAAGATATCGAATTGTTACGGCCAGTATTACATTGGATCAGGCACAGATTGTATTAAACAGTGTGCTTCGGATATTAAACAGCTCCTGCCGGATTGAGGGTCTGATACGCAAACAGACAAAAACGCCTTATCCCCGGATATTGCTGGGGAACGGGGCGATGATTGAGGCCCGGTCGACTCAGCGGCGGGGCGAGTATCTTCTGGGCAACGATTATGATTTTTTTGTTTTTGACGAGGTCGCTTTTGAGGAAGAGGCTGAGTTTGTTGTCAACGAGGTGGTCAAAATGCGCCTGGCCGATCGGTGCGGGCGGCTGGATTTGGTAAGTACACCCAATGGACGCAACTGGTTCTATAAAAAAATGCGCGAATTAAAAAAACGACCCGATGCCTATGTCCAGAGCGGCGATACTCGTGAAAATGTTTATATCTCAAGTGAATATGTTTCTCAACAACTTGAATATCTTTCCGAAAAACGTGTATCGCAGAATATTATGGGACAGTTTGTCGATTCGGGAGGGGAGATAATACCCGGAAAATATATTGATGCCGCCCTGATTGACGGCTCGCCGCCGACTGACTGCGCAACCGAAATCGACCATCTTGGGCGTTTTTTAACGGGTTGGGATTTGGCTCGTAAAGAAACGGCCAC
>CAZJLX010000590.1:0-1774 GCA_964546545.1 uncultured Ignavibacteriaceae bacterium
GAATCATCGGTGGCATAAAATGTAATTTCATAAGCTCCGGATTGAAGATAAGTCGGTGTCCAGTCAAACAGACCGGTACTATCGCCGTTATCTATAAATGTCGCTCCCGAAGGTAATGCTGAAGTGGTCAATGTTACGATTGATTCGGCGTCGACCGCCTTGACACCAAAATTCAGATTAATATTTTCAGCAACTGATTTTCCACCAATCGTGGCCAGAACCGGCCCCTGATTAATTGGTATATATTCTATAGCGCCGATATCGGGAGCAGTTCCATAGAATAAATAGCCGAGATCAAAACCGCTGTCAATGGCGGGGGAAATGGCCTGCAGGCTGAAATCGCCTCCGGCCGTATCGACAAAAAGCGGATCCGCTGAAATACCACCCGCCGAATCTACCGCACCGCCGTGGTAATTATCTGTAACATTACTCCAGACATCGTTAAAGGCACAAATATTTTCAATGTCACCATCGATTCCCCGATCATTTTTGGCAAAAATATTATTAAATAGCCGGGACAATTTATTTTTTAATTCAATCCCAATCTTATTGCAATTATAAACCGTATTGCCATAATATAAATTGTATTCACCGGGACCCTCATTTTTAATACCGTCATCATCTGTCGCAGCAATAATATTTTTCTGGAAAAGATTGTAACTGCCTTCCACCCGAACACCAATTTTGCCAGTGTTGTATATAAAGTTATTGGTTATGATGCATGAATCAGATTTGACATGTAAAGCATTTTCAGTTGTATTGGTCATTCTAAAGCCGTTTAAGACCGCATGATTGCCTTCCATTAAGATGATAATTGTGGATTGGTCGTTTCCATCCAATATAACTTCGTCATCCCCTGTTATTGAATAGACAATATTGCTGTCTGTTTTTCCATTCGTTTTGAATTGTAAAGTCGTTGTTAAAATATAGGTTCCGGGATAGGATAGAATTGAATCACCGGGGCTTAAAATACTCAGTCGATCGCCGTTGTCTGGCAACGCCCAGGCATTGGCCGAATCAAGGCCACTATTTGAGTCATTGCCGGTCGTCGCAACATAATAATTAATCGCACTCGAAGAAGAAACAAATAATAGAAATAGAACCAGGGGTGATAGAATATTTCTAAATTTCATATATTTTTATGACCTTATTTATTCCCTATTTATCGACAGATTCTGTGATTTATTAATGGATTTACTACGACTGCCTGGTTGTAATTAAACCATATTAGGGAAATCTCACATTCGCCTTTCATAATCGATTGTTAAAAATTCGGGGGGAAACGCGATACAATTTGATACAAATTATTGCCCTGCTTAAGGTAAGATGAGCTTTCCTTTTTGCTGAAGGCTTCAGTAGGTCGCGCTTAATTCGTGGCCAGGGAAGAAAGAAGAATTTCCAATTGGAAGGAGGAATCATAATTGGAGGAATTCAGGGCAGCATGAGCATATCGACCGACATGATGGCCCAGATGCGCGAACGGATGTTCGCCAAATTGGATCCTGATGGTGATGGTCAGATTGACCTGTCTCAGGTCCAGGCCCAGTCTGAGGAGATGGGCGTTAATGATTCACATTTTGCTGACATGTACGAACATCTCGCGGCCGCCGATGGCGATGGCAAAGTCAGCAAACAGGAGTTTGAGGCGATGAAGCCGCTCGATCCGCCGCCACCCCTTTCGAGTGATTTACGCGGCGAATTGGATCTATTGAAACTTCTCGATTCTCTCTATTCGGAGGATGGCTCCGGCAGCGCATCCGATTATTTAATCGGG
>CAZJLX010000591.1:0-1768 GCA_964546545.1 uncultured Ignavibacteriaceae bacterium
CCAAAGGATTGCATGTGGCACTATCGACCGGAATCAGATTTTGACAGGGAGGGTTGTCATGGATAAAAAGAATATTCTTAAAAGATTAATCCTTATATCCGGGATATTATTGTTTGTTTTTGTCGTAACCTTTCCATATTCGGCAACAGCCATGCCACCCCATCCCTTTTTGCATGATGGGACCGAAAAAGCGGCTCAGGAATATATTTTTTCAGAATATAATAACGATCCTAATCTTAACAAACCTTCCATGGCGACGAGCTTAAAAAGTGCAATAAACGGGCAGTTTCGCCTGCTGGCGATTCTCGTTGAATTCACGGATACAGAGGGTGCGGTGAATCCCCTATTTTTTGATACCCTTTTATTTGGTAATCATCAGGGGACGGTCACAGATTATTACAGCGTTGTATCATACGGAGGTCTGGATATCGTATCGGTCAATTTACCCTCGGCAATCGGCTGGATTCAGGCACCACAAACCTACGATTATTATGTCAATGCCAATAGAGGCGTCGGTTATTACCCGCGCAACACGCAGAAACTGTGTGAGGATATCGTCGATCTGATCGACCCGCTGATAGATTTCAGCCTGTATGATAATGACGGCGATGACACGGTCGATGCCGTAATTATGGTCCATACCGGCTCGGGATACGAAATAACCGGCGATGTCAATGATATTCATTCGCACAAATGGAGTATCACGCCACGTCTTAAGGATAATGTGTTTATTTATGATTATACGATCCAGCCTGAGTTCTGGTATGCCCCGGGCGATATGACCTGTGGGGTCTATTGCCATGAATTAGGGCATATTTTCGGTCTGCCGGATCTGTATGATACCGATTACAGTTCACGCGGAGTTGGCGTTTGGTCAGTGATGGGGTACGGCAGCTGGCTGGGGCCCGGTTATGACGGTTCTTATCCGGCGGAACTGGATGCCTGGAGTCGGATCGAGCTTGGTTTTGCGACCCCGACCACGGTGACATCAAATATTTTCGGTGCCACCATCAACGGCGTGTCAAACGGCGGCAATATTGTTCGCCTTTATCCGAACGGGTCGCCCGGAAGTGAATACTATCTGATCGAGAACAGACAGACGACCGGATATGACAGCTACCTGCCGGGCGACGGCCTGTTAATATGGCATATTGATGAATCAATTCTGAACGGATTTGAACCCAATACTAATGAATGGTATCCGACTCACACCTCCAGCGGTCATTACGGCATAGCGCTCGAGCAGGCTGACGGGCTGTTTAATCTTGAACGATATCAAAACTCCGGCGATGGCGGCGATCCTTTTCCCGGAAATATGGCCAGTACTACTTTCTCATCGGTAACGACACCAGGATCAAATTTGTACAGCGGAACCCCCAGTTTGATAATCATCGACAATATTTCATCTTCGGCCCCGGCTATGACTGCCGATCTGATGGTGACCGGTCTCAGTTCGGTAAATGATACCGATCGGGCAATCCTGCCGATTAAGCCGATCCTTTCGCAAAATTATCCAAATCCTTTTAATCCCTCGACCAGGATCGATATTCAACTGCCTCGCGGCGGAAATATTGCGCTATCTGTTTATGATATTCTCGGCCAAAAAGTGGCTGAAATTTTAAATGGATTTTATCCTGCCGGAGAGATTCATGCAAGCTGGGACGGAACCGATGCTGACGGTCGCGATCTGTCTTCCGGTGTTTATTTTTATGAACTGCTGACGGAAAACAGCCGGGACAGTAAAAAAATGATAATGTTAAAATAATCG
>CAZJLX010000592.1:0-1760 GCA_964546545.1 uncultured Ignavibacteriaceae bacterium
TTCTTGCGCGCATGAATCAGAATGATAGCAAAAAACTGGCCAGCAATAAGTAGGGGGTGGTGAAATGAAATTTAAAACAATTATGTATATTGGTTTTACCATTATCTTAATAAGCTTTATTGCCGTCTATGCCGGTGATAAGTCCGGTGAGGAAATCAACTGGCAAGTCATATCCGGTGGCGGGAGCCAGAACGGCACTTCCACTAATTATGTTCTTAGCGGAACCGTTGCTCAAACAGCCGTTGGCGGAGGAAGCTCGACCAACTATGGTCTCAATCATGGCTATTGGCAAGATTTCGGTGGCGGTGGCGTAGTATGCGATTGCACTCCGGGCGACGCCAATGGTTCACCGCCGACCAATATTTTTGATATCACCTATATGATATCATATTTATACAAAGGCGGCCCGGCACCGACACCTTACCCGATCTGTTCCGGTGATCCGAATGGTTTGGGATGCACCTGCAATATTTTCGATATCACCTATCTGATTTCGTTTTTATACAAGGGTGGCCCGGCACCAGTCGACTGCGACACATGGCTGACCACCTGCGGCCCACCGTTGAGATAAAAAACTACTCTCCGATTGCTTTAAAGGGCTGGCCAGTTGAGGGGGCTGGCCCTTTTCTTATCAATTAAATTTCCCCTACAACTACCTGATATCTATCTTTTGAGTCTGGGGGTATTGAAACACTGAAGTATGGGTGAAAATTTTTATTCTTTTAACCATATTCTCATCAATATTGGTTAATTTAAAGCCCGATATATAATATTGCGGATCAACACTTTTTTTGCTCCAGAAACACTCAGCATCAAATATTAAATCTCTTGAATCATCAATTGGTTTGTGCATCTGTATCTTAAGCTTATATTCTTTGCCAATAGACAGCTTATCCTCGCCCATAATCTGCAGGCCACTGACAGACAGATCGACCAAACATCCCATTGATCTGTCATCGGTGCGATTATAGACTGCGCAATAGGCTCTGGTTCGATATCTTTTAAAAGATCTATTACAATCCATAATGTTTGAACAAAATTTCTTTTATTAATATTGTCGGAACAGTATTGGATTAAGGCCAGTCAATATATTGAAAAATGGACTGGATTTATGCGGATTTTTTACGAATACGGCAGCTTTTCAACCGCGTTGGCCAGATGGGTAGAGGCAAGGTGGGCGTATATCATGTTTATCTGAATATCCGAATAGCCCATCCGCTCTGCGATGGGTTTCCTATTGTACCATATACTCAATCTCCACAAAATCCCCACCAAACCAAGGTTAAATCTTATCCTCCTCCTTTTATAGAGGATAGAAATATGCCGACAAGTGAAAGATCCAGTGATTGCCAGGAGCGGTTTTCTGGCCGGCAGGGGTCGGTTTTTTTCCACTTCGCGCATGGCATGACACCAGACCTGCGACATAAATAATTTGGGGAAAGAAATAAAAAAAGATGTTAAAACATGCGAAACGAACCCAATTTGGCGTAAAAGAATATGCAGTATAGTGATACGGAGGATCAGCGCGTAGCGCAAAAACAGGCTTTTGCGTGTGCGAAACAAACCCATTTTACCGTATCCTGATGCCTAACAATAGCTTTCAGGGAATATGCCATTATGGCCGGATGTTCTGAGTCATGCAAAGTGCATTTAATCCGAGTAAGGTATGATATTGAACCGCCCCTTGATTCTATTAATAAAGGCCCGCCAAAATGACGGGCCTTTCTATAAGAAACTATTGTCGAATTCTATTCATCTCG
>CAZJLX010000593.1:0-1760 GCA_964546545.1 uncultured Ignavibacteriaceae bacterium
TCTCCAATAAAGGACGCTGCTACTGGGTCAAGGTGCATACGATTCCGACTGGCGGGCGACTGGCAAAAGGCAAACCGATCGTTAATATGGTCAATATCGGCAAAGAAGAAACGATTACCGCTTTCTGCAAAGTGCGGTCGTTTGATCCTAACTGGTATATCATTATGGCGACCCGCAAAGGAATTATCAAAAAAACATCTCTGGATGCTTTTTCCAATCCGCGCGTGACCGGGATTAACACCGCTAACCTGCCGGCCGATGACGAACTGATCGAGGCGGCGCTGACCGACGGCACTTTTGATATCGTGCTCGCCACCCGCAAGGGACAAGCGATCCGCTTCCCGGAGGACAAGGTGCGGGCGATGGGTCGCGCGGCGTATGGCGTTAAAGGTATCAATCTGGCTAAAGGCGATTACCTGATCGGCATGGTCGTGGTGAAACGTGAGGCGACCCTGATGTCGGTTACCGAAAACGGCTACGGCAAGCGGACGAATATCAGCGAGTACCGGGTGACCAACCGGGGTGGTAAGGGGATTATTAATATCAAGGCGTCGGAACGTAACGGCGAGGTGGTGACGATTAAGGAAGTGGTTGACGACGATGAACTGATTCTGATAACCAAGAAGGGTATAACCAACCGTCAGAGTGTAAAGGCGATCAACATAATCAGCCGCAACACACAGGGGGTACGGTTGATAACGCTCGATAAAGACGACAAACTTATCGACGTCGCCAAGGTGGTAAAAGAAGAGTGAGTGATTTCATCACTTTTTACCTTTGGTCTGCCTAAATTGGCATCTTAGCTTGAGCAGAGGGTGCCCCACCGCTTGCCTTTTGGATTGTACATAAACTATCGGGCGACCGGAGCGGTCGCCCTTTTACTTTCCTTGTATTCCTGAACAGGCAAAAATAATGTTTGTCATTCCCATGCAGACGGGAATCCACGTAACAGGTAGAGAGCCTGTCTTTTTGTCCTATTTCTTTTAATGCTTTGTTTACCATCCATTTACAACAAAATGGCTTTGTTTCGTCACTCGAAAATATTTTTTCTCCTCCTATATTTATATAGAATCGCGAAGCGCAGAAAAGTGCCCACTGGCACAAATGGGTTTGTTTCGTCAGAAAAACATTTTTCGCGCTATCAACTTGGTAGCGAATTTGCGAAACGGTTGCCGGAGAGGCGGATAGGTCGTAGGTCAACGAGCCCTGCGCTCCTGACACGCGCGTAGCGCGAAATAAAGGGGCCACTGCCCCCGCGAAGCGCAAGGCCCGGTCGAAGATGCTGAGTGAAACGAAGTAAAAGGCGCTCCTGACGACCACGCTGTAAACCGCCGCTGAATCTTTCACTTGTCGACATATTTCTATCCTCTATATAAAGGGGAGAGGACAGGATTCAACATTTGGTTGGTAGAGATTTTGTGATGTATTGAAACCAAACGAAAAGCGAATGGGCTGCCAGATTACCGCAATCGCGAGATTTCTGATTTTATTTCTTCAATGACATCAATATTATGGATTAATTTTTTCTTATCCTTTTTAATTGATATCACATAAAATACCCTGCCGCCATATTTTTGAAAAAAGCTATCATGCGTATTTTTTTGAATTTCTCTTTCCTTAAAGATTTGTGTAATATGTGATACATCACTGGCCGGTTTTACTTGTATTCCAATAAATTTATCTTTAATCTTTATAAAAAAATCGACGTTATATAGTCTGTCCCATTTATCCGGGGCCGGTTCAATTTCAACACCTAAGAT
>CAZJLX010000594.1:0-1750 GCA_964546545.1 uncultured Ignavibacteriaceae bacterium
ACGAATTGCGTCAGGTCCTGGGATATTTACCGCAGGATTTCGGAGTATATCCCAATTTAACAGCCATAGAATTTTTGCAGTATATGGCAGCGATTAAAGGATTAGATTTAAAAATCGCTCGGAAACGGATTAACGAACTTCTGGCTTTGGTAGACCTAACGCATGTTAGCCATCGGCCTCTTGGCGGATACTCAGGAGGTATGAAACAAAGGGTGGGCATTGCTCAGGCCCTTCTAAATGATCCACAGTTGCTCATTGTCGATGAGCCAACCGTGGGTCTTGATCCCGAGGGACGTATTCAATTTCGTAATCTTCTTTCAGATCTATCAGGAGAACGAATCATCATTCTGTCCACGCACATCGTATCCGATGTGGAGGCGGCGGCAACCGAGATCGTCCTTATCAATAAGGGTCAATTGGTAAGACACGCTGTTCCCGAAGAGTTGCTTCGAATGGTTGACGGGAAAGTATGGGAATGCGTTGTGAGCAGTGAGGATCTGACAAAATTTAGGCAACATCATCTTATCAGCACCACTATACGCCGTGGCGACGGCGTGCATGTCAGAGTTGTGGCCAATAGCGCCCCATCCGATAAAGCCCAAAGAGTTGCACCGGCGTTGGAAGATGCGTATTTATACTGTATTTCGTCTGCGAATGGTGCGTCAATCAGTAATGAGATAAAAGAAGTATGAGACTTGCCCGTCAGATTTATCATTTGGCTAGAGCTGATTTTCTTGAGCGTGTCCGGCGATTTAGTTTTCTAATTGTTGTTGGGCTGGCACTGTTTGCCGGGTACATGTTTGTACCGCCCATTAGTGCACCGTACACTTCATTTGTAGTAGCTAGTCACAGGGGATATTATAATTCGCCATGGGTAGGAACGTTGTTTGGAGTAACGGCGGCCATTTTATTATCACTAATCGGCTTTTACTTGGTAAAGAATTCGATAAGTCGGGATTATGATACGCGGGTAGGTCAGATTATTGCAACGACGCCACTTCGTAAATTAACCTATATGGCTGGGAAATGGCTAAGTAATATACTGGTATTATCGGCTATTCTTGGCGTGCTGACAGTTATTGCACCGGTTATGCAGCTTGTTCGAGCGGAGGTTACACAGGTTGACCTTATGGCATTGTGGGCTCCGATCTGGCTGATGGGATTTCCAGCCCTTGTCTTTACGGCAGCTCTGGCCGTGCTGTTTGAAAGCGTTGCTATTCTTCGCGGCGGTCTTGGTAATATCATATATTTTTTTATTTGGGGACCGATCCTAGTAGGTTCATCAGCACGGTCGTATATTGCCAGTGGTGAATCGACGCATATATTCGATTTTGCGGGAGTAGCAAGAATTGTTCTTGATATTAGAGAGAAGTTATCGGCCGCTGGAGTCGACATCCATAAAGGTATTTTTGGAGTTGTTGGGCCAGTTGATGGAAACAGTATCAATCGATTTATTTGGGATGGGATCCAATGGAAACCGGATATAATTCTGGAACGATTCCTTTGGGTAGGTCTGGGGGCTTTGGCTGTGATGATTTCGGCTATTCTATTTAATCGTTTTGATCCTGCGGGCAGAAGGGTCCACATCAGTAGCAATAGTACCCTGGAAAGTTTTTCTCGTAAATTCAAAAGGAAATCAAACCCGAATGTTACGGCCGAGCAAAGGAAAGTAAACGGAATCGATGTCGTGGCTACCAATAGATCGGTGATCAATCTGACTCCGGTTGAAAGGAATGGACTAAGGATATCG
>CAZJLX010000595.1:0-1747 GCA_964546545.1 uncultured Ignavibacteriaceae bacterium
CCGGAAATTGATGGGACTCGATCATCAACCTTTATCCTTCTGAATTTCGCTCAAAAGATGGCCATCATCGGCCAATCGGAATATGGTGGCGAAATAAAAAAGGCGGTCTTTACCGTTTTAAATTATTTGCTGCCATTAAAGAATATCTTATCCATGCACTGTTCGGCCAATATCGGCAAAAACGGCGAGTCGGCCCTCTTTTTCGGTCTGTCGGGAACCGGTAAAACGACACTTTCGGCCGATCCCGGCCGCGAGTTGATCGGTGATGACGAACATGGCTGGACCGACGAGGGGATATTCAATTTTGAAGGCGGTTGTTATGCCAAAGTGATTGCCCTCTCCCCTTCCGCAGAACCGCAGATTCACGCCTGCACGCATAAATACGGAACCGTTCTTGAAAATGTCATATTTGATCCGGTCACGAGGCAACTTGATCTCGATGATGAATCTTTGACCGAAAATACCCGTGCTGCTTATCCTCTGCATTATATCGATAATGCCTTTACCGGAAAAACTGCCGGACATCCGAAAAATATTATCATGCTCACCTGCGATGCCTCGGGCGTCATGCCCCCGATTGCCCGGCTAACTCCGGAGCAGGCGATGTATCATTTCATTTCCGGATATACTTCTAAGGTCAGCGGTACTGAGATTGATCTTGGTAAAGAACCGGAGATTACTTTTTCGGCCTGTTTTGGGGCACCTTTTATGGTGCATCATCCGTACTTTTATGCCGAACTTTTGAAAAACAAAATCAACAGGTATAACGTTAACTGCTGGCTGGTTAATACCGGCTGGAGCGGCGGTCCTTACGGAATCGGCAAACGGATGTCGATTCATCATACGCGCACCCTTCTCAATGCGGCGCTGGACGGAAAGCTTAAGGATGCCGAATATTACACCGATCCGATTTTTGGCTTTAAGGTTCCCAAAGCCTGTGAGGGTGTTCCGGAGAAGGTCCTTTATCCGGCCGAAACGTGGGGAGATAAGGCGGCTTATAAAGATAAATATCTCCAGCTTGCTTCATTGTTTATCGAAAACTTTAAAAAGTACGCTGAGGGAATTCCGAAAGAGGTGGTTGATGCCGGACCGGTGAAAAAAGATTTTGATGTTTAAACTATGATTTAAAAGACAGGAGATAGTCCGGAAAATGCCCACATATCAGTATAAATGTACGGGATGCAACTATGAATTCGAAGAGTTTCAGAAAATATCGGATCCCCCGGAGGCATATTGTCCGAAATGCGGCGACAAAGTTGAAAGAATAATCACCGGCGGCGTCGGTTTTGTTTTGAAAGGCGGCGGCTTTTATTCTACCGAACACCGAACCGCATCGTATAAAGATGGAGAGAAACAGGAAAAGAATGCTGTCCCGGGGGTGATTAAGGACGATAAAAAAACATCATCCGATTCGGGAAAAAAGAATAAAAAAGAATGACCAATTTCATTCAAGACAAATTAGCCGGTCTCAAAGATAATTTCGGAGACCGGCTTGTTTTTTTGACCAACGCTTATCCCGAATATTTTCATGATGCCTCCGACATTAGCCTCAAACCGTCTGCAATAATATTCCCCGACAATGAAACGGAAGTCATGGAGATAATTAAGTGTTGTCAACGAACCTCAACACCAATTGTCTTCCGGGGCGGCGGAACCGGCTACACCGGTGGCGCGGTACCGGTTGAAAAGGCTCTGCTTCTGTCATTAAAAAATCTTCGAAGGCTCGAAATCGATACCGGAAAAAAAC
>CAZJLX010000596.1:0-1747 GCA_964546545.1 uncultured Ignavibacteriaceae bacterium
AAAGGGTACGAGGGGGCTAAAGCGAATAGGCTATCCAGTGGGAGAACAAATCCCGGAAATGTTCTGCTGGATGGCCTTTTTAAATTGGGATAAGATAAGATTCTTTGATTTTCATATTAATTTCCAATTAGAAATACACCTGCCCAATAAAAATGAAGCGTCAAATCAAGTTCGTCCCGGCAGACTTCACCCCTGAGATCCTCATGCACCATGCGATCTTCTCTTCATAAGCGAATTTCCGGCGCGTATTGCGTCGGATGTCTCCGGAAAGAATTCCGGACTATGGTTCTGCCAGTTTTTTATTTAATTCACCTTTTATGGCCTAATGTACAAATCCGCTTTTTGACTTTGAGTTATCCGTGCCCACTTTTGGCTGAAACGCCACAATACCGGGTAAAAATTATTAATTGTTTCCACACTCTTTATCACCATGAAATGTCGGTTCATCACATGGATTGGCACCGGTCATAAGTTCGCCATTTAAAAAGGCATTTACTATTTCTTCGGGTTTCCTGGATGACGCGCCGATAATGACCTGAATACCGTTTTGTCGGAATAAATCTACAGCCCGTCCGCCCATACCTCCGGCAATTATAAGATCACATCCCATTTTTCCAAGCCAGACCGGAAATACACCCGGCTCATGAGGAGGAGGAGTCAATAATTCGGTTTTCGATATGCTTTTAGTCTCCGGATCAACCTCCAAAACGGTGAATTGTTGACAATGTCCGAAATGCGCACAAAGTAATCCCTCCGCAGTTGGTATGGCAATTTTCATAAATCCGTACTCCTTGCTGAAACTGGTTTATCCAATTGTATAAGTTCTTTATTATCACATTTGACAATTTTACCGGATATAGTCAAATCCTTTTTAAGATTTTGCCATAACCTGGAAATACTTTTTGATATACTGCTTTTTGTATATTCTGAATAAGGAATACCCTCAATCTGCGCCTTGGTTACATTTATATCATAAGGTATCCGGGCCAGCACATTAAGTTTCTTCTTTTTAGCCAATTGATCGATACTACCGCTTAGTTGTTTGTTAATGTCATACTTATTAATACATATAGCCGTTTTAATGCCAAAATGCCCGGTTAACTCTAAAAGTCTTTCCATATCATGAATAGCCGAAACCGTCGGTTCGGTAATAATAAGAACATAATCGACACCGGTTAATGAGGCAATCACCGGACAGCCGATTCCTGGCGGACCATCTATTATAATTAATTCACATTTGCTTTTCTCCGCCATAACATGAGCCGTTTTTCTCAATAACGAAACCAATTTGCCTGAATTAGCCTCGGCAATTCCTAATTTTGCGTGAACTAACGGTCCATATTTGGTATCACTGATATACCACTTGCCGCTGATATGATTTTTAAATTCGATTGCCTCGTTGGGACAGAAATTGTAGCAAACTCCGCATCCCTCACAGGAATTCTTATCAATATTATATTCAGTTTTGTCATTTGCCGGATTATCTGTTTTTTCCTTAACGGCATCGAAACGACAATATTCGGCACAGGTTCCGCAGCTAAGACAATTATCAGGAACTATTTCCGCCTTTTTGCTTCCGATAAAATCATTCGAAGATTTAATTTTACCGTTCAATATAAGATGCAAATCAGCGGCATCCACATCGCAGTCAACCATGATTTTATCCTTGGCCAAAAAGGCCAAAGAACCGGCGATACTGGTTTTTCCGGTACCACCCTTCCCGCTGATTATTGCAAGCTCTTTAATC
>CAZJLX010000597.1:0-1413 GCA_964546545.1 uncultured Ignavibacteriaceae bacterium
CGATCGTATTCGGGTCGCCGTCCGGGTCGCAGGCCCACTCGAAAGCATCGATATAAGATGCTCCGAACAGATTCACAACTCCGGCCGAAATCCACTTTGCATCGGGGGCCACCCCCGGCGCCCATTCGGAGGCGTAATCATAGCCGATCATAATCCCCATCGATTGTGTCCCATGATAGACGGCGCTACTGCCGACCTGATACGGATAAAAAACATGTGGAAACGTGGCCCCGTCAATCGGATCATACCAGGCCGCCGCCGAGTCGCCGTCATGGCCTTTCCAACGGTCAAACAAGGCCGGATGATTACCCTCGACCCCGGTGTCAAACGAACAGACTAACCGACCGGCTCCGGTATATCCCAAAGCCCAGGCCGAATCGGCACCGATAAGAGAAATATTCGGTTCGATATTTAATGCGGAGGGTGACAAAGATGTTTTATCCGCCGGATATGTTTTTGTTTCGAGTGAACGCATCTGCGGAATAACCGTTATTTTTTCGACATCTTCTCGTGAGGCAAGTTTTTCGATTTCAGAGACAGCCAGTTCAGCCGTGACGACGTTTATAATCCAGTGGCTTTTTATATTCTTTGCCCGTGTCAACGCCTTTTTTTCTTCGAGGAAGTTAAGCAGGTTTGCCTGTGAAATAGCCGATTGACTCTTAAGTCTCTCGATTCCGGCCCGGTGACGCTCGGCGCGGCTCTTATAATTATCTTTCAGTCTGCTTTTCAGCGATTTTGATGAAACTGCGCCTTTAAGAGCAATTATCAATTGAATTGTCTTATCAGCATCCAAACCGGAGATTTTTGTTTTTAAACCGGGCGAGATTTTACCTGTGTCAGCTGCTGAATATCCGGCAAGAAAAATAACCAGAAAAAAAATAGCCGCTATTTTGAATAAACTAATTTTCATTATAATACCTTAAATATGTTAAAAGCGATTTTCATGCCGTTAAACTCAACCCGTTATATAAATTTACTATGTTGTCTTTCAACAAGTTAAATATAGTCGAAAGATCTGTTTTTGTCAATGTCGCAATTTAATCATTCTCTTTTTGCATTAATTTTCAGACTTATTTAGATTGGTCAACAGCCACTTTCTTATTAACTTTTGAATTATGAAAATAATACCTCGGATAATCGGCCTGATTTTTCTTATTATCGGACTAATATCCATATTTAACTTTTCCCTGATCGGTGATCGGTTCCTCTTTCTCAGTCAGGACGGTTCGGTTGTCCCGCATTCAATGTTGCAACTTCGTATCTGTCTGTCAGTTTTAACTGTTGTCGGACTGATATTGCTTTTTTACTCACATCTGAGCAGGATACTCCTGCTTATTTATATTCGCCTTATGAGCCTGTCGTCGAAAACTTTTCTGAAATATATACTTATCGCCGCCCTGGCAATAAGGTTAA
>CAZJLX010000597.1:1423-1746 GCA_964546545.1 uncultured Ignavibacteriaceae bacterium
GAGTTGGAGATTGCGTCGTTCTATGAGGCACACCAGAAGCAACTGCTCGATTTTCATCTTTGGGTCGATTATGAAGAATACGACCAGCGGGGATGGTTGTGGGCGCAGACAGGTGAATATACGACCGATGGCTACCCGACCGCTTATCGCGCTCCGGCCTGGCCTTTTTTACTTTCGCGGCTCTATTTGCTGTTCGGACATTCGCCGCAGCTTGGTGTGGCCGGCAATCTTGTCTTTTCTTTACTGATTATCCTGCTCAGTTTTTTAATTATCAGAAAGATATTCGGTGAGAATATCGCCCGCTGGTCGGCGCTCATAATGAC
>CAZJLX010000598.1:0-1746 GCA_964546545.1 uncultured Ignavibacteriaceae bacterium
ATAGTGACAAGCAAAAGGATTCCGCCCGGCGTCTCCGCAAATGGTAGAACCAAGGCAGAAATGTCTTGCCGGTCCGGATGAGGCTGTTTAGCTTCAATCTGCGCATGAACATCATCGAACAGCAGCGACAAAGCAGGAACTCTGCCTCTGCCGCACGAATCGCGGCGACTCAGAAGCGCAGCAACGGTCGCTTTTGAAGCCACCTACGCCGGCGGCAAGCGGCTTCGCAGTAAGGAGTGAATTATGAAGAAGCTTCTGATCGGTGTAGCAATTGCCGCGGTCATTGTGGCAGTGGTGCTGGTGGTTGTCTTTCAGATGACCTCGGGAATCGTCGATGTCGCCGACAGTTTCTTTGCCGCGGCGGCGGAGGTGGCATAAACTCGCTGTGAGTCCATTTGAGAGATTCTCCTCTCGAAACGCCGAACGGAGCCCGAGGAGAGGAAAAAAGCCGGCGAAGGGACTCGAACCCCCGACAGGCTGATTACAAATCAGCTACTCTACCATCTGAGTTACGCCGGCGCCGACAAACAAGAACCTATTATATCAAAATAGCGTCGTATGTCAAGCCAAATTCAAAACCTAAGCTTAATTTATATATATCGGAAGAGCGGGCCGGACAGTTTAGTCCGCGCCATCGCACGATAGCCGGAAAACAGGTATCCCGCCTATGAAAGATTACTTATATCCTGCGTTTCCACTTGGTACCGGTGGGAGTATCTTCGAGGATTATCCCCTGCTCCAAAAGATCGGCGCGGATTTTATCGGCGGTCTCGAAATCGCGCTTCTTCTTGGCCTCAATCCGCTTCTTAATTAATTCCTCAATTTCCGATTCAAGCGAAGATTCCTCTTTCTTTTTTAAATTCAGAACCGTATCGATTTTTTCAATTGTCGCCAGCGCCTGATTCTTTTCAGCCGCAGATAGTTTATTCTCCGCTTTCAGACGATTAATATCACGAATAAAATCAAAGACGGCACCGAGAGCGGCCGAGATATTCAGATCCTCGTCGAGAGATGTCTCAAAATCATTAATAACCTTATCAATATATTTTATCGCCTCACCTGAGGATTCACCACCCGGATAATCGGACAGGTTACTGATAAAATCATTGTATCGCTCGAGGCCGTTGCGGGCGGCATCGAGACCATCAAATGTAAAATTCAGCGGCTGGCGATAATGCGTAGCTAATAGCAGATACCGAACCGCGACAGCCGGGTAACCTTTGGCAAGGATATCCCGCAGGGTATAATAATTGCCGAATGATTTGGACATTTTGCGGCTGTCGACTATCAGATGCTCGCTGTGCATCCAGTACTTAACGAACATTTTTCCGGTGGCACCCTCCGACTGCGCTATTTCATTTTCATGGTGCGGGAAGATATTATCCACGCCGCCCGTATGTATGTCAAATGTCTCGCCCAGATACTTCATTGACATCGCCGAGCACTCAATATGCCAGCCGGGCCGGCCTTTGCCCAGTTCCGTTTCCCAGAAAACATCACCATCAGCCTCATCCCACGCTTTCCATAGTGCAAAATCTGAGACAGACTCTTTTTCGTACTCATCGCTTGAAACCCGTGCGCCCGCTTTCAGGCCGGACCGATCAATATGCGCCAGTTTGCCATAATCCGGCGATTTGGATATCGAATAATAATAATTGCCATCGATTTCGTAGGCCAGACCCTTTTCGACCAGTTTTTTGACAATCTCGGGCATGGGGGCCGGCTTGGATGCGTGCATGTGCGGCA
>CAZJLX010000599.1:0-1745 GCA_964546545.1 uncultured Ignavibacteriaceae bacterium
ATTGCCATCAATGATGATCGACCGTCATACATCCGGGTCGAAGCCGATGAAGTCACCTACAATCTGCATATTCTCCTGCGGTTCGAGATGGAACTGGCACTTCTAAAAGGCGATCTTACCGCAAAAGATGTGCCCGGAACCTGGAACGAAAAATTCACCGATTATTTCGGTATTACCCCGAAAAATAATGCCGAGGGATGCCTGCAGGATATTCACTGGTCGGCCGGACTGATCGGCTATTTCCCGACCTATACGCTCGGCAACCTCTATGCGGCCCAGTTCTTTGCCCACGCCAAAGAGGAGATTAAAAATCTCGACGCGCAGTTCGAGACCGGTAATTTCAGCGAGCTGTTCAAGTGGCTGCGTCGAAATATCCATGTCCACGGTAAAAGGTATCGGGCCGAAAAACTAATCAAAGTGGTCACCGGCAAACCGCTCGATCACAAACCGGCGATGGATCATCTGCGCCTGAAATTCGGCGAGTTGTACGGCCTGAAATAATACCTGATTTTGTCTTAAAGGCCATATTTTTGTAAAGGCAGATTTTTTATCTGCCTTTTTTTATAATTTCAAAAATAAACCGCGTAACAAATAACAAACTACATGGACATTTCCGAACGGTATAAAACAATCCCGGTCGCCGCCGCCGAGTGAAAGATGAATATCTTTCAGGTTCGTAGTTCAGGCTTCAGCCTGTCTTTTTCTTTTTTTGTCCCCCAGCGTCTGTCACAAACAATAAATGCTCCGTCATCGTCCATTATCAATTATCGCCGCCGCTACTTTCCTCTGTCTTATTGGGCATTTTAAAATCTATCCTGATATTACTCCAGACTTTGACCGGCTGGCCGCCCTGTATCGCCGGTTTGAATTTATATTGATAGGCCGCTTCCAAAGCCGCATCATTGAATCCATAATCTTCCTCGACACCTTTTTGCACCGACGCGTCCAAAACATTTCCCGATGTATCGACCAGGCATTTTATCCAGACCGTCGCCTCGATTCCATCCTTTTTGGCTATCTCAGGATAGACCGGTTCCTCTTTATATATTATTTCCGGCGCAGTCTCGACCGCCACAAACTGATCCGGCGCGGGAGACTCAGGCCTTTTTGTGATAATTGCCTTGTCTTCCTTTTTACCCTCTTTGTCCTCTTCTATATCTTTTGCCGCTTCCGCTTTATCCAGCCATTCCTCATCCGGTTTGAAATCGTAGCGTGTTGTCACCCAGTACGGCACCGGCTTATTATCTGTTTTGGCCGGTTCATATTGGCACTTATAGGCCGCCGTCACCGCCGCCTCATCGAAACTGTATTCCGATCGTGAAGATTTATTGACAACCACGTCGCGCACTTTGCCCTTTTCGTCGACCAGTGACTTAACATAGACATTTAATTTAATTCCGGTAGGTCTCGCCTCGATCGGATAAACGACCGCTTCATCATAAAGTCTGTCGGGTAGTTCATCGACCGAATAAATACTGTCGACATCCGGGAATATTTCCTCGACAGCGGCTTTTGATGTACTATCATCGACTATTTTAACTGTACTATCAGCGACTATTTCGATTGTACTATCAGCGACCTGCGCAGAATCCGGCATATCGTTTTGGGCACTGACAGATATAAAAACTACGATCTGAATAATTATGGAAATCAGGATTACTCTTAAAATATTTTTCATGTTTTGCCTCATTATTGTTTGCATCTCCGCGGAAAATTACATTTCAAAAAATATCATATATGATCGC
>CAZJLX010000600.1:0-1742 GCA_964546545.1 uncultured Ignavibacteriaceae bacterium
AATAGAAATGTTAATAATTCATACGAATAAAGAATGAATTATATTTTATATTTAAAAACGGAATCCCGGCAGAAAAAATAACAATGGGGTCGGCCAATTCTGACCGACCCCGTTTAATCAATCTATAAATCTGATTTTCACATAAAATGTTATTTCAGCAATATCATTTTCTTTGTTTCTGTGAAATCATTAATCTTAATCTGGTAGAAATAAACACCGGTAGCGGAATTACCGGAATTCCATTCGCATGAATGTATTCCGGCCTCAAGCCGTTCCTCCACAAGCGTTGCGATCTTCTGTCCCATGATATTATAAACTTCGAGACGAACATCTGCAGCTACCGGCAGGCTGAATTTAATCTCCGTATTCGGATTAAATGGATTGGGGTAGTTCTGATACAGGACATACTCGTTGGGAATAAGAATTTCTTCCGAATTTTCAGGTTTAAACATAACATTAGGTGTAGACAATGGTATTATACCGGCTGGAATCATGACACGCATATGAATCTGAGAGGCGTAGTACCAAAGATGCCAGTCGTTCGGATCGCCGTTTAAGTACCAGTCGGAAAAATAGGAAATGGCCTGACTGGCGGTTGCTCCATCGCTGCTGACAATTGCCATCTGGCTTAATCGTTCGGCGGCGACGTTTAATATGATTATAAGCAGATGACGGCGCGCCGTGGAGGCGTTCGTTCCGTCATGAGGATCTAGATAAATCCGGATTATATCATCAAAATCCAGCGGGGCCGCGGGATCACCACTGTAGGTGACATCCTCAATCTGAGTCGCATTACCATCATCTCGGCTATAGAAATAATCAAATATCAGATTGCAGTAGTTTTCCACATCTTCGAGAGTAATACCCAAAAATAGCGGACTGCCGTCGCGAATGGCAATAAATTGATTTCTCCACCACCAATAATCGGTTACCGAACCGGACGCGGAATTTATCAGCTCAAAGTTTACTTCAATATCAGGCGCGGCTAATGTCAACGGTACAGTCGACGGAGTAACCGGATTAAAGCCCAGAGGAACCTGAAGATCAACAATATATTCGCCATTGGGCATATCTTCAAAGTGATAATAACCGGCTTCATCAGTGGTCGTCTTATCGTACGGATCGCCGAAAGAGTTCAGCAAATCGATGTAGACTCCCTCAAGCGAGGTGCCATCACCGGTGACATATCCATGCAGCGAGGCCACAGTAACGATGTCGATATCGACGATTACGGCGCAGGTATCAGCATTACAGGGATTTGAGGCAATCAGACTGTATTCGTAGATTCCGGACGTCGTGACATTAAAGCAGAGCTGGTCATCCGCCCAGACAGCATCGCCGGCCTCGACCGCTGTTGCCCCGATAATCGGGAGATCAATGCAAACCTGACCCGCGCCGACGGCCAACTCTATTGTTTCGGTCGGACAGGAGATGACGACCTCGGCTCCGATTGCGACCGAGGCAAAGATTTCACAGGCGGCCGTATCGCATTCATTCATGGCTGTTACGGAGATATGATATAAACCTGCCGTATCAGCCATAAAACAGAGTTCGTCATCCAGCCATTCCCCATAATTAATATCGAGATTGTCGAAATTATCGATCGGCAGATCGACGCAAATTTCGTCCGATTCACAGATGACTGTTACGATTGTATCTTCCGGGCAAGTCAGGTCAACCGGAGTGCCGATTTCCACATTCATATAAGCCGTGCAAATTGTAGTATCGCACTCATTGATTGC
>CAZJLX010000601.1:0-1732 GCA_964546545.1 uncultured Ignavibacteriaceae bacterium
GGCGGAGCCGAATATGATTACGGTGATGGTATTGCCGTCGACGGAGATGGCAACGCCTATGTAACCGGTAGAACCTATGGCGGGCTGGTTCCTGTTAATGCATACGATGCCGGTTATCATGGGGGCTACGATGTTTTTCTGGCCAAATTATCGGCCGCAGGCAACACCATGTTATATCTTACATATCTGGGCGGGCTAAGTTCCGACTATCCGTATGGTGGGGTCGCCCTTGTTGGTGATACAGCTATCATCTCGGGTTATACATATTCAGACGATTTCCCAAAAATCAATGCCTTTGACTCTATATATAACAGTACTAAAGGTTTTATCGCCAAGATAGCAACTTCTATACCGGGCACGGGATCCCTTATCTATAGCACCTATTGGGGCGGGTCATCGAGTGATTATATTTATGCCTCCACCGTTGATGATGAGGGTAATATTTATGTTACCGGAAATACCTATTCGACTGATATCCCGACCACGCCCGATGCTTTTATGACCGAACCGCCTGGTTACTATAACGTTTTTGTGGCAAAACTTTCCGCCGCCGGAGACTCACTTATTTATGGCACTTATTATGGCGGATCAGTTGATACTTATCCTCGTGCCCTTGAGGTTGACGCCTCCGGTTGCGCATGTATCATAGGTTATACTTATGCCGTCGATCTTCCTCTGGTAAATGGCCTCGACACTCTTTCTTCCGGTTTATGGTATGAAAAAGGGTTCATTACGAAATTTTCTGCGGCGGGAGACAATATCCTGTATGGAACTTATATAGAGCCTGATGTCGATGGTTATGTCAGCGCACGCGGGATATGCCTTGACAATAACGGAAATATTTATGGCTTATGCCGCACAAATCAACCCGGTTTACCAACCACGCCGAGCGCACTGCAAACGGATACGGCCGGTAGCAGCGATTTGTATATTGTAAAAATTTCGCCCTTTCGTAAAGGGGCTTCTTCGCTCCTTTTTGGATCATATCTGGGTGGCACTGGGTATGAAAGTTTGACATCTTATGGTGCAGGTATTGATTCCGATGGTAAGGGAGAAATCTTTTTTGGTTGTTATTCGTACTCCACCGATTTTCCTCTTAGCAATCAGTACTCCGGTCCGATTGGTGCGACATCTAATTATTACGATATGATTTTAGGAAGACTAACATTCTTATCAGCTGAGAATAGCAGGCAGATGGTTGATACGGTCATTTTCACCGACACGTTAATTAAAGTTGCCTATTCTGTACCCGAGGGAACCGGTGCCCTTACATCGGCGATTTATTATCGACTATCGGGTGCCAATTTGTTTACACAGGCCAATAGCACTGGCACTGTCGGTGATACATTATATTTCAAGATTCCCGATACACTTTTCACCAACCGTGGTATTGATTACTATATCAGCCTCTATTGGACGACGACCGATCAATCCGAATTTATCGGCGGATCCACATATCCGCTGACTCTCGTCACGCAGTTGACCAATGCCCAGGGGATGCGGCCGACGGCGATGCCCAATGCGCAATATCGGATTATCGGGGTACCTATTGATGTTGGTGGCAATGCGACAGCATCCTCTGTTTTTGCCGACGATCTCGGCGGCGGGTATGGAACTCAGTGGCGACTCGGCCAGTACAAAAAAGATACGACAATCGACAGCAGTTATGTCTTTGAATACCCGAATGTTGACGCTGTCAAACCGGGGATCGGTTACTGGCTGGCGGCCCGCG
>CAZJLX010000602.1:0-1728 GCA_964546545.1 uncultured Ignavibacteriaceae bacterium
ATCGTCTCTATATCAATCGCGCCGCAGGTATCGGAAGCGGTGACAGTAAATGTATAACTTCCCGGCTCTGTTGGAGTGAAACAAACATAGCCATTAATATAGGTTCCGTCACTGACGATAATCGATTCAATATTGTTGTCGGAATCAGTCACTGAAATCGGAATACAAATCTCATTTAAATCACATGATATCACTGTGGTATCAAGCGGTAATGATATTACCGGGGCTTCATTTATACCGACCGTCATACAGATCGCAGCAGAATCGGCGGCACAGCTGTCGGACGCCATAACCTCAAAACAATACACTCCGGCCGTATCGGCCGGGAAAGTCAGCAGACCGGTTGTCGGATCAATATTACCAAAATCGGATAGAAGAGAGAAAGTAATTTCATCGTTTTCATTATCTGTGGCGTTGATTTGATATTCAATCATTTCTTCTGGAAGACATACAAAAACGGCGGTGTCGCCGGTGGCAATCTCCGGCGGATCGTTAAACATCACGGTCAGATCAAATGAGCAATCTATAAGTCCGCAATTGGTCACGGCTTCGAGCCAGATTTTTGTTGTACCTTCCGTTTCGGCATTGATACAAATCATACCGCTTTCATAATAGCCGATCGGGAACACTGTAATAGCCGCATTATTCGGGCTGAAATCAAACGGTAGGCAGATTATTTGAGGACCACATATTTCAATCGTCGTATCGGGCGGACAGGTTATCTGCGGTTCCTCGCCGACCTCGACGAAGAAACCGAAAATACAATTGTCCGAGCCGCATGCGGCGTCGGCAGTAACTTCGATATTATAAATACCGGTCGTGTCGGCCGTAAAACATATTTTCCCATTACTGAAAGTAACCCAATCGGGAACACTGATTTCGGCATCCGCCGGACTGTAAATTATATCATAACAGATTTCGGTCGTCCCGCAGACAAGTTCAGATATCAATCCGCTGGGACATTCGATTTGCGCCACTTCGCCAATATAAACAGTGACCAGAGTCGTATCGGTTGTTGTCATCAGGCAGCTATCGGCAACCGTAACAATCACCGTATCCTGTCCCACACCATGCGGTGTGAAACAGATCTGCCCGGCCAGGCTGTCATAGTAGGCGCCATTATTGGTCGAAATTATATATATATTATTATCCGGGTCGGATATTGAAACATCAAAACAAAGTTCCTCAATTTGACACATGGTTGTATCAAAATCGTCCGGCATGACGATTTCAGGCGGAGCGGTATTGAGGTTGACATCAATATTGATTTCATCAATTGTCTGTGCTCCGCAGGAATCGGTCGCTGTAATTACAACGGTAATCAATCCTGAACCTGTCGGCATAAAACAGACATACCCGTTTTCGTAGGTACCTATCGAGGTCACAACCGATTCCAGATTCATGTCAATATCGGAAGCAACAACCGGGAAACAGATTTCCTGGATGGTGCATAGATTTTCGCTGAAATCAGCCGGTATCTCAAGAGAAGGTTTGCTGTTTAAAGTCACATCGACACATATCGTTTTAACATCGGAGCCGCATTCATCAGCCGCCTGAACCTCAAAACTGTACAGTCCTGATGTATCGGCAATAAAGCTTATAAGCCCGGTTTCACCGTTGATAGTACCAAAGGTCGAGAGGAGCGAGAAAGTAATAAAATCCTGTTCGATATCCTCAGCCTCGACATCATACGTAATTATTGAACCCGGCTCACATTCGAACAGCTCC
>CAZJLX010000603.1:0-1719 GCA_964546545.1 uncultured Ignavibacteriaceae bacterium
CGGGCGGGTCGTAAAAATCGGAAGTTTTTCGCCGCTGTCCTTGATTATAAAATCAACTTCCAGCCCATATGAGCGACCGATCCATTCTCTCTGCATCGCTTTGACATTTTCCGGCCAGTCAGGCAGTAAATCAAGACCATCCACCAGACGATCGGCATATTCGGTAATCTTGAAATACCACTGTTTCAGTTCTTTCTTTTCGACAACAGTATCACAGCGCTCACATTTGCCGTCAACCACCTGCTCATTGGCCAGCACTGTTTTATCCTCAGGGCACCAGTTAACCCAGCCGGTTTTCTGGTAAGCCAGCCCTTTTTTAAAAAGCTGGATAAACATCCACTGTGTCCACTTATAATAATCCGGATTACAGGAAATCACCTCCCGCGACCAGTCAAAAGATATCCCAACCTTTTTCATCGTCGCGCGGGAGACTTCGATATTTTCCCGGGTCCAGGTCGCCGGATGATACCCTTTATCAATTGCGGCCCGTTCCGCCGGCAGTCCGAAAGCGTCCCACCCGAACGGATGCAACACATCCCTGCCCTTCATCATCTGATAGCGGGCGGTCGCGTCACCGAGTATATAATTGCGGAAGTGGCCCATGTGAATATCACCGGAGGGATAAGCAAACATAACCAGCATGTAATATTTATCCTTGCCGGGCTTATCGGGCGCCTTAAACAGCTTCTTATCCTCCCAGTCTTTTTGCCACCGGGTTTCGATTTCTTTGAAATTATACTCAGCTTTTTGTTTTGCTTCCGCCATTTTACTACCTATAATCCGCAAATTACCTAAACTAAATCAAACCACGAATTTATACAAAACAGTTTTGTTTATCAAGGAATTTCGGTAACTCTGACAATATATTAACCGCCTTTATGGTTGAATATGTGACCGAATCCGACTCCAGATCACCGTCCCGAAGGCGTAGGAATTCATAATTGAGCCTTTAATCTGTTCCAGTCGATTCAGACCGCCGCTTTTTAATTTGGCGTTGACCGCCAATAATGTATCGGTCGTATAAACGGCATAGCGAGGATATGTGAACTGGTAGCGACTTTTGCGAAAAAACGACAGCGAAAAACCACGCTCATAACCTGTCTCGGCCGCGATATTCTCGGTCTCATCATTAAATCTGCCGAATGGCCAACTGATATATTTAACCGCTTTCCCAGTCAAATCCTCAAGTTTCCTTTTGGAATACTCCAACTCAACTTTGATAACCCGAGTCGATTTATGGCTCAAGTCAATATGCGTCAAACCATGTGAACCAATTTCAAAATTGCCGGATGATAACTCCTTAATCTGCTTTTCATCCATATGCCGACCGCTTCTGATTGAACTTAGATAATCCCAGTCCGCCCTCTCCCCTATATAATCGCCAGGGATAAAAATCACAGCCGGTATTTTAAGCTCGCCCAATATGGGCGCCGCATTGATATAAATCGAATCGTAGCCATCATCAAATGTTATCACAACCGAATTGCCTTTATCGGAGGAGGCAATATAATCGGATAAGGATATAAAATTAAATCCGGCCGCATTAAGGGCGATTAATAAATTCCTGAAACGTTTCGGATTGTAATTATTAAGGCCGAGTGAAAATTGTTTGTCGATGCTATGAAAGGCAAGAATCGGCACGGTGATTCTTATACCCAATCCGCTTTTTCAAATTCACCTTTGCCGGTCGAGCCGAGCGCCGTGATCGTCATATCGTCA
>CAZJLX010000604.1:0-1715 GCA_964546545.1 uncultured Ignavibacteriaceae bacterium
TCCTCCTTTTTTAAGAGCCTGGGCCACCGATTTAAAATGCATTATAAGGTCGGTAGTACTGGAGGCAAACAAAGAACCGAGCATAATAAATACAAAATCGACCTGATGTTCCAGACTGAAATCAATCATATTGCCGCGAACTATGTTGATGTTACCATTTAGCTTTGTCGCTTTTTTTCGGCAATAATCCAGCATCCTGTCGTTCATGTCAAGCCCGGTGTAACCGTATCCTCGCTCGCTTAACTGCTCCAGATGAGGTGCATTGCCGCAACCGAGTTCCAGCAGTTCCTTGACCGGAATTCTGGAATATTCGCGAAATGATCGCTCGAACAGGTTAACCTCCGCCTTAATATCCCGCCAGGCAAAAGCTATTTCATAATATTTGGGTATGTCATACACTTCGGACATTTTAACTCCCGACAGTTATTTTTCATAGTAATCGTATACGTTCAAAAAATATTACTGAAAAAGTTAAAACCGTAACCGAGATAAATATATCTGACAAACCGACCGGCCACCATTAGTAGGAAAAAGGGCAGGGCCGGATATTGTTTGGCACCGCAAGCGGCATAGAAAACATCGCAGGGGATAGGCGAAGCGGTGCCCAAAAAAAGAATCCAACTGACATACATTTTCGATTTACCCTCGGCCCAGGGATGATTCAAAAGATTGGGAAAACGTTTGTGCACCCATTGTCGGTTGGCAAAAAACCGCCCCAGATAATAAGTAACCGTCGAGCCGGAAGCTGATCCGACAGCCATCACAAATGCGAGCCTAAAGACATTGTAACCGAGCGCCACTCCGACCAGGGCATAACACCAGACCGGCAGCATTAGCGGAGTGCATGAAACAAATGTAATCAGAAGTAAAATCAGATCTACCCATTGCTGGCCATAACGGGTCATTAGATCGGTGCCGAAAGCGCTGATCTGCTCCTCATATATTCCCACTATGATGATCCCGGCCAAAATTATTACGGCGGTAAATATTATCGGCATCAGGTTGCCTTTTTTGCCGCCTTTCTTTTTGGCCTGAGTTTCGTCGGATTTTATAATATTCTGTATATTCTGTCCCGTATCCATATTTCCTGCGATCTGTATTGTAAAAAAGTTAATACATTAAACTTTATAATGATATATAAAAGTCGCTTTACCGGAAAAGTTTTTATTAAAATTATTAGAATATTATTAAACCTGCCCCAACAGGCCATAATCATGCTTGTTAAGGTCATTTGCAACAATTCTTATGCAACATATTATCTATTTTAACGTCACAATAAATAACCGCCAAAAAGACAACTATAATTGTTAATTCTGTTGAGAGGAGCATGGGACGCATGAGATTACCAATTTTAATGATGATTCTGGTGATATTAATCGCCGGGATAACTTTTGGGGCGGATCAGAAGTACGTCCAGGCGCGAGTGACTTTTGATTCATTCAGCCAGATGAAACAACTCATGTCGATGCACCTTGATGTCATGCACGCGGCCAAAAATTTCTATGAAATAGTCACCGATGAAAAAGAACTGGGGCAACTGCGAGATTTGGGCCTTGATGTCGAGATCATCCATGAGGATATGGAACAGTTTTACCGGGACCGATTTGACGGCAAAATACCTTCCGACTATCTGACCCTGACGCAGCTTAATTCCGAACTGCTGTTTCGTCATATGCTTTACCCTGATATTACCACCGAACGGTTCAGTATCGGCC
>CAZJLX010000605.1:0-1715 GCA_964546545.1 uncultured Ignavibacteriaceae bacterium
GCCGGATTTATCCGGTCGGATCGGGGTTGACGCCGTCTCCCCCTCGGCACACCCCGATCTAATAATAAACCCCCGCAAAATAGCGGGGGTTTCTTTTTACTCCGGACTCAGATGTCCGAAGACCCGGTTATTATCCCGGGGGAAGCTGTTACGTTTTTCGCGCTTGTGTTTCATGTAGCAATGCTTACATCGCTTGGGATCTTCCGTGTAGCCTTTGCCCGCAAAGTATTCCTGTGCATTGATTGTGAAGATAAATTCTTCATTACACTCAACACAAATGAGAATTTTAGGCTTGAAACCTGCATCCATTGTTTCCCCCTCTCAACATCTTTTTAACTTCCCTGTTTCAGCGATAGGTAGAGATCGTACTAATGTCGAAAGTATTTTAATAACAAATACCATTTAAAATCAGATATGTCAAGTAAAATATTGATAATATGGTTCTTTTTAATCATAATTGGTGAATTAAGTATATAATTATCCATAAAAAATACACGTGCTTTTATAAGTACAACGAATTCAACTGTATATAAAATATAAAAAATAAAATACTTCGGGGAAAATATTTCCCACTTGATTCTATTTGCTATAGTACAAAATATTGCTTAATGACGATACAGACAGGGTGCCGGGCCACCCTGATAAAGAAATTTTATCAGGTATGTTACATCAAAAACATTGACCAAACCATCGCAATTGGTGTCACCCATGCGAACATCAAATTTGGGTTCCGGACCGCCCTTGTATAAAAAGCTGATGAGATAGGTTATGTCAAAAACGTTTATGTCTGTCGAGCCGTTTATATCGCCAAAGGGATTAATTGACGTTCCAAAAATATATGGATTATTCTTATGATATTTGGAAACCACCGAGGGTATAAACAAAATTGAATCATAAATAACAAAATCATAGATCCCGCACTGAGTAATACCATTGCTATTGACTATACAATTATAGGTCGGAAAGGCGCTGTCCCCCTTGAAGGCAACATAAGAGAAACCCCACTCGACATAGTTATAACCGTCAAAATTAATTCTCAGCAAACCATTGGAATCGATCGGGGCGTAGGCCATAATATAATTGGCACTCATGGCATCGGGAAGTAAAACACCGGCATCTCCAACAAACGGAATTTCCGGGATCGTATGATCAATATGAACCGCCGGATAATCGGCGGCATCATCATGATATATCGTATCGGCCGATAAATCGGTAAAATAATTCCAGAGTGTAAACTCGGGAAAAATGTTCTCAACTGTTTCACCAAAAGGCGCCAGAGCCGAATCGGTGGCCGGCAGCGGATATGTAAAACGGGCAAATTCCAGTATGGTACGGATAATATCTATTCCGAACTTTTCGGCAAGGTATGAGTGCCAGACAAAAGTACTGTAATCATGCCAACTGGCTCCATAGTCGGCAGTATCAATCAATGAAACGTCGGGTGCATCAAAAAAGTAGGGTAAAAATGCATAGTTATCGTTGACTTCGTCAAAAACATAATCTTCGAATAAAATGGCCGTACCCTCGGTCCACCATAAATTCGGATGCGGAATATAAGAATAAGCCATCTGCACGGCATGGAAATATTCATGGGCACAGGTCACTTTCAGAGCGCCGGCCACGATTCCCTCGGGATCATCATTGGGAAGTGCAACCGAACCGATATTATAATGCATCTCTATATGAGAACTGTAATCATACCAGGCCGAATCGCC
>CAZJLX010000606.1:0-1713 GCA_964546545.1 uncultured Ignavibacteriaceae bacterium
CGGTTGGCCGACCGATATATGCTGGTCGTTAATGCCGCCAATCTGAAAAAGGACTTCGACTGGCTGGAATCACATCTCGAAGGGAATGTCCGTCTGGACAATATCTCCGATGCGACCGCTCTTCTGGCCATCCAGGGTCCCAGGGCTCTGAAACTTACGTCCGAGCTAACCGACTTTGATCTGGATTCACTTGTCTATTATAGTTCGGCATCGGTCGCAATAGCGGGTCATAAAGTCCTGCTGTCCCGAACCGGTTATACCGGCGAAGATGGATTTGAAATATATATTCCAAACCGATATGCCGATGATATCTGGCAGGCGGTTGTCACGGCAGGGGAACATTATGATCTCAAATTTATCGGCCTCGGCGCCCGTGATTCTCTTCGACTGGAGATGAAAATGGCGCTGTACGGTAACGATATCGATCAGGACTCGACGCCGATAGAGGCAGGTCTGTCCTGGATAGTCCATTTTGACAGCGGTGATTTTATCGGTCGTGAGGTGCTGAAAAAACAGAAGGATGAGAAACCGAAAAGACGGCTTATCTGTCTTGAACTTGAGGGACGGGCCTATCCGCGACACGGGTATGAGATTTATTCCAACGCGGATAAAATCGGCGCGGTGACTTCCGGGACATTTTCCCCCTCGCTGCAAAAACCGATTGCACTCGGTTATCTTCCACTGCCGCTGACCAAATTGGGCAATAAAGTCGAAATTAAAATCAGGGACAAATTTTTTCCGGCGACGGTTGTCAAACCGCCGTTTTATAAGAAAGGATCGCACCGATAAATGCGCGCCGAATTATATATCATACCCGGCCCGATCGACGAAGAACGTTTGAATGGAAAAACCATTGTCATGATCGACATTCTTCGCGCCTCGACCACGATTTGCAGTTCGCTTCAATCAGGTGCGCGGGCGGTCATTCCTGTGGAAAGACCGGGCGAAGCGGCCGAATTACGGAGCAAAATCGGAATTGAGGATACCATCCTCGGCGGCGAACGTCATGGAATAAAGATTGATAATTTTGATCTGGGCAACTCGCCGCTGGAGTATACGGCGGATAAGGTCAAAGACAAAATCGTCATTCTGACCACCTCCAACGGAACCCAAACGTACAATCGGGGCGGGGCGTCAAAATTGATAATTACCGGCGCTTTCGTAAATATTTCGCGGGTGGTTAAAAAAGTCGCCGAAGCGGCCCAGGATCTGGTTATTATCTGTGCCGGTGATGAGGGGAATTTTTCGATCGAGGACACCTTATGCGGCGGCATGATTCTGCATAAGCTGATAGCCGAAGAAAATATTAAAATCGATTTAAACGATGCCGCCTCGCTGGCGTTATTACTGTATCGGACCAATAGCCGGTCATTGAAACAGGCGATCGCCCGGGGCGAACATGGACGGCTTCTGGCCGATATCGGTTTCGGAGCCGATGTCGAGACCGCCTCCGAGCCTGATTCTATCCCGGTTCTTCCCGTCTTCAGGGAGAGGCGTATTGTTCTGGATGAGAATTAGTCGGAAAGACAACTTTATGCGTAAAAGAACTGTGACACATTTGATAAAATTTATCTGCCTGATTTTTATCGGCATCCTTTTGACACCGGCTTTGAGGGCTGACAACAATGGTGTTGAATTCGAGTTAATCGTCAGGCAGAAACCGGAACTGATAGACAAATATTTCGAGATTACCCGCGATACCGTTCAGGTTCT
>CAZJLX010000607.1:0-1711 GCA_964546545.1 uncultured Ignavibacteriaceae bacterium
CAATCGGCAATCCGGCCTTAAAACAGGTCTGCTCCAGAAAAGTCTGGCGGTCCCAGCCGTAATCGGTTGCCACCTGAGGTAATAACAGCCCGCGCCTTTCGCCCCTAAATATCATCAGGCCGTCGCGGCCGACTTCGATTTCGTCCCAGCTATCGACTTTTTGCATCGGTGATAAAACCGAGATTTCGATATGCAATTTGTCAAGTTCCGCCCGAGTAACAGGAGAGAAGCGCCGATCGCCGACGGCAGCCTGTATCGCGCAATCGATGACAGTTTTATAAAGAGGTTCGACGGCCGAAGTATGACCGATACACCCGCGCAGTTGGTTATCTTTTTCCAGCGTGACAAAAGCGGCACCGAATTTTTTCAGATTGTCTGAAACTTCAAACTCCGGGATTTGACCGCTGCTTAAGTAACTTTCAAGCGTCTCCCGGGAAATATTAAGAAGTTCCTTCTTTTCGATATTTTCCAGGACAAATTGCTTCGGCAATTCCTTTTTCTTTGTTATCTCTGAATCATCCGGGCTTTCTTTTTGAACCTTACCAATATTTTTATTGGATTGATAAAAAACAGCTGCCAGATAACCTACGACCGAGCTTTTATCGCCCGATAAATCACCCGAATCGCCATATTTAAGAAGCAGGGCCTTATTGGCGCCGCGAGCGATTGCGGCCTTCATTACCGAAACCAGCGGCCCTCCCCCGCATAATTCCACCTGATGGCTTTGCATCAGGATTTGAAGTCGCACCGGATCGAGATTTTCAACACAGGAGACAATCAGAGAATCCATCGGCCAGCCCTCGGCGGCCGAGCGGTAATGCTGCAGGTCGGTCGAGGCAATCATAATCGTTTGTTCATCGAATTCGATAGATTTTAAGGCATTGGTCAACAGGTCGATTGTCGACTTATTCTGTTGGCCGACAGAGATCGGGACTATTTTAAAGTCATTGAGAACCGTTTGCAGGTAAGGCAGTTGAATTTCAATCGAATGTTCCGCAGTATGCGCCTTCGGTTCAAAATTGATATTTTTATCATAATGAATTAAATCGAGAGACATACGCCCCTGACAATCGACGCGGCCGAAGGGAGTATACCATACGATATTGGGTCCGTAAACCGAAAGGCCGTCAAAAGGATAATGATGCGACGGACCGCATAAGATAACTTTGTTTATGTCGGTGCCTTCAATAAGCTTGTAAGCATAAGCCGCAATTCCACCGGAGTAAATCAGCCCGGCATGCGGAACCACGAGAGCTATAATATGACCGTCGATCTGAGGAAGGTCGGCCACTTCGCTCAGATACTTATTTATCATCGCTCTTAACTCGGTACTATCGGCCGGATAGAATGAGCCGGCGACGGCCGCTTTACGCGGCGTTACACCCCAGCTAATGACTGCCGCGCCAAAAACCAGACTTAATATTATCAACAATAAAGCTGTTTTTTTCATATTTTCTCCCGTTTCGTCATGTCAGGATACTACTCTATTATTATACCGTCAAGCAAAAAAGTACTGGCAGATTTTTTGTAATTATATGTATAATATTTATATGAGTCGGGTAGTTGTTGTCAGATTTTTAAGAGATGATTCTCAAAATCGGCTGGAGCAAAAACAGTATCATAAAATGCTCGATTTTGCTCTAAAGGAATTGGTGAATGCCGAAAATTGCCCGGCCGCCTTTAAAAAAATACTTCGGGGGCAGGTTATCGG
>CAZJLX010000608.1:0-1699 GCA_964546545.1 uncultured Ignavibacteriaceae bacterium
CCGCCGCCAGCTGCCACATCAAGCGTATCATTGCCGTCAAAGTCGGCGCAGGCGACCGAGTACATATTCCCGGCCACCGCATAGTGCCACATTCGGGCGCCGTTATTACCCAGCAATACCCGGACTCTATCCGATGCCGCTGCGATCACATTTATGATACCATCGCCGGTAACATCACCAAAGGCGAGGTCGCGCGGGCTGCCGTCAAGTGAATCAGAAACCCACATCGGCGTATCCGAATCGCCGTCAAAGGCATATATTTTTTTTGAGCCGAGATATACCGCGACAAACAGGTCCAAATCCAGATCCTCATCGATGTCGTAAGAGTAAAGCGTTATATCACCATTGCTGTGATTAACCCCGCCGACATTATAACTCCACTCAATTGCACCGGTGCGGGCGTTACGGACAGCGAATTCGCCATGATCGTCGGCATAAAGAGCGCTGGATATTACTTCCAGAGTATCATCGTTATCGATATCGGCAAACATAATATCCATGTTCAGATATGTCACTGTCGAATCCCAGATGGCCGATCCGTCATTACCATCGAGAACGCCCAGGTAGTTATCGTACCCGGCCAGATATTCGTGGGCATAAGCAACATCATCGATACCGTCACCGTCAACATCAGCGGCATCCACCGCATTGATCCATAGCGCGTCAAAGGTTGTCTTCCAGAGTTCTGTGCCCGTACGGCCGTCAATGGCAATCACGTCGTTATCAAAAGTCCCGGCGGCGACATCAAGATGAGCGTCGCCGTTAAAATATCCAACCGTCACACAACTTGTCGTCGCTCCGACATAATAAGTCCAGAGTTGAGATCCGTTCGTACCGTTAATGGCATGAACATATCCATCCGGCGTATTGGATCCGTTATAAGCTGCCCCGGCGATAACGTCCATAATTCCGTCGTTGGTTAAATCGCCAATGGTCATCGAACGCGCGCCGTCCTGCATAAGATAGCTCCATAACGTATCGCCGGTGGCGCCGTCGATGGCCAGCACCCGCGATGGATTGCCATAATAGGTGTTGGAATATTCCCCGGCGATAACATCGGGAATCAGGTCTCCGTTCAAGTCGGCGACTTCGACATGTTTGACATCCAGATCGGAATCATATATCCAGATAGGTTCGGCGGAAGCTTCCGCCCGCCCGCCGAATAATGGTTCGGCCTGAACCGAACCGATTATCAGTCCGAACAGGATTAAAAATATTGTGAAGAGCTTGCCCGATAGATAGTTACCCAATTTCATAAAGCCTCCGTACCTTAAAAAGGTATTGTTTTTTCGGCCTGTCATTTGGGCCTTGTGTAATCATCCAATCCATAAGTGGTTTGTCCACTTGGCAGGTTTTATATCAAGCAGTAATATTCGGGCACATTGTTCTAATGTATAAAATAGTAAATTTCGCCCGGATGTCAAGTCTGTATATGGTGGTAATCACTTTTTTTGAGGTGGGTTAACCTTTTGTGATATATGGCCGATATCACCGTCCACTGAGTTTATGGCTGATTATCATTGCTGTTTATAAACAGGACGGTTCCGGGCCGCTTTTATACAGATAATTTATTAAATATGTTATATCAAAAATATTGATAATAATATCGCCGTTAACATCGGCTGATTCTACGGGCTGCGGGATCACTCCTTCCTGATATAAATATGCGATCAGACCTGTTATATCAAAAATATTAACG
>CAZJLX010000609.1:0-1699 GCA_964546545.1 uncultured Ignavibacteriaceae bacterium
GAAATATAAAAAATATCATCGGCATTGTATCGATCGGGGTAACCGACCTTGATATAGGATTCTTTGATGACCTCCTGTGCCACAGCCATTATGACCGGGTCGTGGGTCGGATAAACCAGTCGGCAGTCATATTCGGCGGTTTTTTCGGCGACGGAAGATAGAATATTCATTGAGGCAATCGTGGTCGGCCGCTGGATATCGCCGCCCCAACCCGGAGTGTAAAGGATTGCCGAACCCATCTCGGTGGCGCGTCCAACCGCTTCCTCGACTGCTTTCAAGCCGGGAATCCGGCGCATTTTAAATTTACGCCCCGATTTGACGTACCAGGTTGTAAAGAGGACTATGATAATCGAAATAGCGGAAAATATTAAAGTCGGCAGAGTTGATCTGTCAAACCAACCGTCGGTGGTCAAACTTTCGGTTGATGCAAAAACGCTGGAACCAAGAGAGAATATAATTGGTAAATATAATAATACTCTGATCATATAGAGATTTAAAAGTATGATGTTAAAGTAATCAACAAAAAGTTTGACTTGACAGAGAGGTAATCAACATTTATTCTCGTGGCATGAACAAATTAAAAATAATTCCGGTAATAATAATGCTGTCTATGGCGGCCTTTTTCGCCTGCTCCGAAAGCGGCAAACAGGGAGACAGCGGTGCAGTAGTCCTTGAATGGTGGCAATTCTGGACCGATCCGTCAATCAAACCGACTATTGAGCAGATGGCGGCCGATTATGAGGCTTTGCATCCCAATGTTAAAATCAAAATCACCGATCTGACCTGGGCTAATGGTCATGAGAAAATAGTGATAGCTTTTGCATCAAACAGCGGCCCGGATATAATCGAACTGGGTTCCGACTGGGTGCCTGAATTCTCATCGGTTGGCAAACTGGCCGACCTGACCGATAACGTCATCGCCGACTCAGGCAATTTCTTAAACTGGAAACCGGGGATATATAAGGATCGAATTTATGCTTTTCCCTGGATTTTAGGTACCAGAGTTCCGTTTTTTAATATGGATTTGATAAAACAGAGTGGGCTGGGTGAAAATTATATTCCGATTAACTGGGATCAGCTCAAAGAGGTTTGTTATAAAGTTGATTCGCTGGGCAAGGATATTTACGGATTCGGTTCCAATGCGGCGGAGAAGCATCGCCTCTATAAAAAATTCCTGCCATTCTTTTGGGCGCATGACGGGCGAATAATCTCGAAAGACGGCAAATATGTTGTCATTTCCAGCGACAAGGCATATAAGGCGCTCAAATTTTATAAGGAGCTGTCCGATAGCTGTTCAATGATTGATACTCAGCGACGGCTGGAAGATGCCTTTCTGGAAGGCAAAATCGGCTGTATTTTATCAGGCGACTGGCTGTTAAAAAGAATAAAAAACGAAAATATAGATATTAATTTTGCGACTTCAATTATGCCAGGGCCGAAATTCCCGAGTAAGTCTTTTGCCGGTGGTGAATATCTGTCCATTTCGGAAAATTCCAAACATAAAGAGGAAGCTCTTCAATTCATAAAATATATTTGCAGTCCCGAAAATCAGATACGCTTCTGCAAAGCAAACTATTCGGCGAATCCTTCCAGCCGTCTGGCGGCCAAAGATGAGTTTTTCGCCTCTGATGTCAATCTACAGACATTTATCAAACAGATGTATATGACCAAATCTCCGCCCGCCATTCCGCAGTGGGTT
>CAZJLX010000610.1:0-1699 GCA_964546545.1 uncultured Ignavibacteriaceae bacterium
TTATAGATATAGAAGGAAATATAAATTTATCAGTCAGGGGATATGAATATCTAATTGTAATCGGTGGAGCGATCAATCCGCAAACGGCCGGCGATGATATAATTGTTTTTAAAGATTATAAATCATTTGATACTTCGGTTTTCCAACCTTCCGGCAATTATGCGATTTACTGTCTTGGTATGCCGGAGGATTCGGTTGAGCTTCTCTGGGGAATGGATGCCGAACCGTACCAAAACAAGCTTTTGAATTTGCCTTCGATTGAAAATAGTTTTTGTACTTCGGATGAAAACGGCGGTTTTTCCTTATATTCGGGCGAAGATGGCTCTGTAATCGGGGCTGTAACCGGTTTGGATAATTCATGTATCACCGAAGAGGGGCATTTTATTGATTTGCCCGACTCAACAATTCAGGTTGTACAGATTAATGGTAACAAAGCCTATCTCTGTCAATTGTCCGAGCCGCTTGCGGTAGATGATAAGGATAATAATATGTTGCCCTCGGGATATTCGCTTTCCCAGAACCGCCCCAATCCGTTTAACCCATCAACGACGATTGAATATACTATTCCGACTAAATCGCACGTGAATATTTCAATCTATAATTTGATTGGTCAGAGAATTAAGACGCTGGTTGATGAAACTCTGACATTTGGTGTTCATTCGGTCGTCTGGGATGGAACAGATATTGATAATAAACCGGTATCGACCGGGCTTTATTTCTATCAGATCAAAACTGAAAGTTTTGTCGAATCTAAAAAGATGTTATTGTTGAAATGATTTTATCCGGCGCCGGTTCAAATCTCGATACGCCGGGGTCGGAACAGATGCCGTAACTCAATTATCAAATCAATAATCATGTGTTCCGACGACGACCTCTTTGCCGAAATTCTCATTGATAATTCCGGCCAGTTTTTCCAGATCAAGCGGGCATTCACCCCCTTTTTTGGCCTTTAAGATGCAAGTACCGAAATGGATAATATCGAATTTGCGGTCGATCGCGGCCGCGATTTCATTCATCAACTGTATTTTCGGCAGAATCAAACCGGGACAGTCGCCACAGTGACCCAGGGCGATCAGTTCGACATCATCATCGTAGCGTCCGAATTCACCATCTTTTTTCGAAACCGCTTTTAAACATTTTTCGCAGGCGATACATAGTTGATCCTGGACCCGCTTACATCCGATAATCGCCACTCTGGCCATAGCATCTCACTCCTGAAATATTATTATTTATTAATCATAAGTACAAGAAATAATGAAATTTGCTTTTATGCAATAAAATATCTTTTTCATACAAAATATGTCATGTTTTGTTGTTAGCCTTATTAAATTTTTAAAACTTGACATATAAAACGCACAAATATATTTTAAAAACAGCAATGGCAGAGTTAATCTATTTATTATAAGAATATTTTTTTCTTATGATTCGGAAATCAATTTTATAACAAGGCTTGTGGAAAATTATTTTTGTCGGGGAACCTGATGTCAATTTTCTTAAAAGGCCAAATTATAAGATTTCGATAAACAATCATGCGGGTTGGATAGGAAAGGAGGCGATATAGGGGAATCAAGTTTAAGTAATTTTGACGGGTAATATTCTGGAGAAAGGGCGGTTTATGTTAAATCATAATCCTTCACATCATTCATCAATTATTCAATCAATAATTATTTATGCATCGCTGATCAGTTTTCTGCTTTTA
>CAZJLX010000611.1:0-1698 GCA_964546545.1 uncultured Ignavibacteriaceae bacterium
TATACCTTAGCATAAGCAGTAAAAAATATGATCCTGTCATCTAGATGAAAAAACCAAGTAGGCTGTGACAGGAATAGTCGAGCCTGTCCTATATACTATGTTTTAAATATATTGTGTTCCCACTTAATAAGCAAGAAATAAATTAGCATTATTTACGTAATTATTACGTATTTATGCATGCGTTAGATTGGTTTCGATTTGAATATTAAATATTGAAGTCGTGTGAATTTAAAAGTTGCGTCGCATCTTATTGGCATTCATTGTGATATAGAATATTATTTGAGCAGGATGGCTTTCAATAGACAATGCTGTTATTTTACCTATGGATGAATTCATTTCTATGGAGCGAAATGACAAGTATATTTTCCCAGCGCTCCTCTGCATTTTCAGCCAGATATTATAGGCCAATGGAAATTGGTAAGAGATAATATTTATTGAACTATCAGAATTGCGTATTTTTTCAAAGCTGAAAAAGAGGATCTTATCAATATTCTCAATTCTCACACTGGTTTTTATAGTTCGATATTTGTTTTGGTAATTACCGGTTTAATGCAGAATCATGCAATTGAACCAATGATAAATATTTGCAGTCTATGCTTGACGAACTGACATGAGAAAGTTAGGTATTGGGAAACAAAAATAGCGGTGCATGGAACTGCAACATAATTGACACGCTGATTCCCATCGAAATAGCATACCCCTCTCCCCTTGAATCCTCTTCAAAATCGGCGTAATTTGATGATTTTTAGCCACTTATAAATACATACCTCTGAAAAATTCCGAACAAATGACTCCATGCCCCCTACCCCATGCCAAATTTGACGTACTTTTTGTTGAGTATAAAATACTTGTACGGGCCTGGAATGTATTGAAACCGTATATCTTGTTGAACTGTAACAAGATGACTCTTTTGGAAATCCTATAGATTTCTTGTGACTATTTTATGGCGGTTCTTTTTTGGATGTATCAATTACCAAAAGGCAAGATTGATTATCATTGGGCTAAAGACTCGATTTAGCAAAGACGATACAATAAATAGTATAATCGGGATACATTATGGACAATAACAGAAAACATGATAGGTTTAAATCCAGAGCTTACTGTAGCGTTTTTGATACAATCAAAAAAATATCCCTCGGCATTCTTGTCGATTTGTCAGTAAGTGGCCTTCAAATAATGGGTGAAGAAGAATTATATGCCGGTCCATTATTTAAGCTACAGATTGACATGCCCAAGGAAGTAATGAACTCTCGGGTTTTATTTGTGGATGCAAAATGTGTCTGGTGCAAAAAAGACGTAGATCCAAAATTCTATAGATCGGGTTTTGAGTTTTTCAATTTAAGCGAGAGAACCAAAGAAAGAATTAAGGCTTATTTAAAAAGCTCGACATTCCGCAGTCCAAAATTTTATAAAGATGCCTTGAATGCAACTGAAGAATAATCTTATTCTTCATTTTTTGATTCCCCCATTAGTCAAGCACATTTTATAAGACTATCCCGGCTGAATTTATGTTCAATTTCGACCTGATTCGATGGTTTATATCTCAATACCGAATGCAGGAGCTTTCGTTATATTCTTCGATCCATTTATCCAAAGCAGATTTAATTTAGGCATTTAGTTTATGGTTCGGCTTGACTGTCAAATGATTGATATACTGCAAGGTTGTGTTTCGCTAACCGGGGTTAACCATTCCGAACT
>CAZJLX010000612.1:0-1697 GCA_964546545.1 uncultured Ignavibacteriaceae bacterium
CAAACCGCTGAACCAGACCCTCAAATCGGAATATTTACTGCTTCTGGCCCGGCATTGTATGCCGCCAGGGCCTGTTTGATATCGCCGAAACGGTCCAGCATCTGTCGCAAATATTTGCTGCCACCTTCAATATTTTGCTCGGGATCAAAAACATCGGTAACACCCATATCTGATGCAGTACTATCAATCAGTTGCATAAGACCCTTGGCGCCAGCCGACGACACGGCCTTGGGATTACCGTTCGACTCGGCCTTAATAACGGAGTTAATCAGTGACGGGTCTAAATCATACTTTTTGGCGGTGGATTTTATGATTTTTTCATACTGCGGAAGCAAATTATTTTTTTCGGTGTGCTTTGTCGCAACTGGTTTTGTATTGCTGATAGTATTCTTTTCTGATGATATTTTAATGTAATTTCTGGTCGGCAGAATATTCTGATCGACCGGTTTATTTTCGTCGACATTGAACTGCCTTTCCAGCGCTTGTTCCATCGATCGATAAATTGACTCGGCGATACTTTTTGAGCTGGATCCGGACATTTTCAGTGCCAGTTCCTGATCGAACATCTGCATATAAGTATCTTTACCGGCGCCGCTTCCGAGTCCGAGGCTGTTTTCGGAATCAACCTCGGGGATGGTTTTTCTCATTGATTTCAACATCTGGTACAAAAAAAGCGATTCCATCTCTTTGGATGCTTTCCGCAAACGTTTCTTTTCGGTTTCGATCTTGGTCGCCCGATTTAACTTAACCGGTTGCTGCGTCTCCGGAAGATTTTTGATTGTCGATGAAACCACTGTCATTTTAAATAATCACCAGTTCAGCCCGTAAAGCTCCGGCCTGTTTTAAGGCTTCAAAAATGGCAATAATATCTCGCGGGGCGGCGCCGATCGTATTTAACGCCTTGGCGACATCCGCCAGTGAAACCGTTTCTTCGAGATGTATTACCCGCGCATTTTCATTATTAACCGCAATCTGATATTCCGCCGTAACAATTGTCTCTCCCTGCGAAAACGGTTCCGGTTGCGATATAAGCGGGTTGGCTCGAATATCGACAGTAATATTGCCGTGGGCTATCGCGACCGGGGCGACCGTAACATGAAGACCCGCGACAATCGTTCCGGTTCTTTCATTGATAACGACACGTGCCGGCTGATCCGGCTCTATAGTCATCCGGCCGATATCGGCTAAGAATGAAGCTCGGTCATTCCTATATGACAGCGAATCGGGAACAATAACACGGACCGTAGCATCATCCTCGGCAAAAGCTGTCTCGCCGTATTTATTATTTATTATTCGAGTGATATTTGAGATCGTTGTATAATCAGGCATGGCCAGCGAGAGCATGATGTCATGTTCGCGGGGTTTACCCTCCAATTGTTTAATCACCTTACCCCCACCGGGAACCCGTCCCACCAGAGTATAATTATTAATTATCTTATTACCGTCCTCGACCTGCACATTAAAACCACCGATTGAAACCGGTCCCTGCGCTGCGGCATAAACGACACCGTCGGGAGATGATAACTGAGTTATCAGCAGTATACCGCCCTGCAATGATGTGGCATCACCGATGGAGGAAATTGTAATATCAAAACGGTCGCCGATATCCTGGTTGGATGACATGCGGGCGGTGACAATTACGGCGGCGACATTTTTTACCTTGAGTTTGTCGGCTTCTACAGTCAGCCCCATGCGCT
>CAZJLX010000613.1:0-1694 GCA_964546545.1 uncultured Ignavibacteriaceae bacterium
CATAAAGATAAGATACACCTTATCTCCGTGTCCGTCAAATCGGGGGAGGTTCAATGCTTATCTATTATTAGTACTGAGAATATCAAGATCACTGAATTTTGGTTTAGTTGGGATGATATGGGCGACTGCGTGTTGGGAAAATAAGTATAGGACAGAACAAATCCAGAATCAAAGATATGAAAAAATATAATCACAATTAGGTTAATTTAAACATAGTATTTGTGCCAACTTGAGGTAAAAACACCCTGATTTTCCACAAACAAACAAAACCAAAGAAAAACTGAAAACTTATGGGAATCAAGGAGTTGTCCCGTATTTGATGCGATTTAGGAAGTTACAAAAATGCCCTCTTTCGATTCCCCCACCTCCATTTATTATAATTCTATGTAAATCAATAAGTTACAATGACAAGCAGGCCGAATCATTTGCTAATACCCCCCGCCGGCCGGCTATATCGCTGAATATCATGCAATAGCTTACGACAGTTGTGGCTACAATTTGGTCACAGGGAACCGCTGGCAGCAACACCGCTTATCATCATCAGATGGATCTATCTTTGTGCTCTTTCGCTGATTGGTTAGAGGCTATCCCTCGCTGGTTGCGAAACCTGAGACGTAAGCTCGACCAAGATCGAATCGAGAGTCACGCGATCAAGTAGCGTACCGTCTAAGACAACCGATCGGATCTGACTGGTATTGCGAATATCGCTTAGCGGGTTTTCTTCCAGGAGAACCAAGTCCGCTATCATACCTGGTGCTATCTGACCTAACGAATCATCGGCAGCTTGAAAACGAGCCGCATTTGTCGTTGCGGCTTGAAGAGCCTGGAGCGGTGTTAGGCCGGCCTCTACCATTAGCTGCAATTCGTCGTGAATGCCGAATCCAGGGAAAGCCCCAGGATTTGGTGTATCGGTTCCAGCCATAAGTAAAACTCCCATTTGCTGCATCAAGGGTAGCAACTCGAGAATTCGTTTATATACAGCCTGAATGATCTCCCAATCTTCGTCTGTATTGTTCTCGGCGAAGGGATCGTTTTGGGGTAACCAGTAATCCGGTATTTTGAAATACCGTAACCGTTGATCGCTATACAAATCCTCGGTTGTGATCTCGCTCTGAAAAGCCATACCGCGCATTGTAACTAAGGTAGGTACTTGCCATGTCTCGTTTCGGGCAAATTGCTCTAGAAGTTGCCGAGTAATCGTCTCATCCTGAGTGGCCAAAGTGAGCCGGTCTTTTTCGCGGAGATACACTGTCCTCGAAATCACTGAATCTCCGATCGCCTTCGCTTTCGCCCGCTCTCCGGCTTGCTCGATCAATCGTGTTTCCTCGGTAGAACAGCCGAGTAAGACACCATACACATGCTCAATGCAGCACTGACCTGCATCAGACGCCTCCGCCACTTTAATTAAGCGAGGGATGTGACCGGCAAATGGAATTCCTATCTCATTAGCGCGCTTCGCCAGCGCGAAATAGGCATCCCGCGGTATGCCGTTATACACTTTGATGAAATCCGATCCTGCCGCCTTCTCTGCATCTACCAATGCTCTTGCTTCTTCAGGAGTCGTGACAATATTAGAGCCCGGCCAAACCGGATCAGGTCCGTCAACAAGGTTACCTGCAACAATGAAGCGTGGAGCAAGACGTCTACCAGCGTTAACTTCCGATCGGACCTTTTTGGCAACCTGATGATCACCC
>CAZJLX010000614.1:0-1688 GCA_964546545.1 uncultured Ignavibacteriaceae bacterium
AAGATCAGGAGCCTGAAGAGGATAAGGAAGAAGATCTGGACAATGAAGATGATATGGATGAAGATGAAGGTGACGAAGACTGGTAAGAAGTAACGCGATTAAACCAAATTTTACATAAAAAAAAACGGGCGACTTTTCGGGTCGCCCGTCTTTTATTGAATTTAATATTTATCAAACACCGAGTTTCAGTCGAACGGCATAATTATAAGAACCTTCGCCGCCCGGTGCATCGGTTTTTTCATCACCATAAATGGCACCGTCTATGGTCAAAATACCCAAATTCAGGCCGACACCTCCGGCCGGATAACCCTGGCCGAAGCCGCCGCGTAGGAAAAGGATCCGTCCGAGAGAATATTCACCTCCAAAATAGAGCTTGTTGAAAATATTCTCGCCGTAGTGAAAGAAGAAATCATTAAAATCGGCGGCCAGCATCAGGCTTTTCCCCAGATGGAATGACGCCCCGACATTAAACAACATCGGCGTGTTTTCGTCACCTATTTTGCCGAGGAAATCAGTAACTTTCAGACCGAGATTAAGTCTTTCGGGGATGACCTCATAAAGCAGACCGAGATCGACACCGTAACCGGTTTCGGTATTCTCAATTAAAGTATCATAGACCGTTTCGAGGTCCATATCGGAAGCCTTTAATTGAAGCTCATGTACTTCGTAGCGGGTGATATATTTAAACGACACACCACCATGAAATTCACCCGGCAGGACGCCGAATTTTAAAACCTCCGGCATCTGGAACGCTATCCCGGCGCTGAAAACATAATCGCCTATACCATGCATATATACTCGCGGTTCAAAAATGCCCTTGTCGGTCTTGAATTCAGCATCGGCCGCCGCATAACCGCCGATGGCAAAATTTTTGGCCGTAAAACCGACCGTCGGATAGGCTCCGGTTCCGATCCATTTATCATCGAAAGGGGCCAGACCGTCGAGCAGTTCATTCTGGGCTTCGAGCGAAGTATCTGCAAAATTGTCAAAAAGCTGTTCATTGTCGTTGTAAAATTCGAACATATCGACGACATCTTTTCCGGCACGGATTTGAACACCGGGGATATCTATGTGAAATTTACATTTGGATAACTGGGCCGGGTTGTACATCAGGGCACTGAAATCATTCATCGTCGTAATACCGGGTCCACCCATACCAAGTGCACGCACGCTTTTATAATTGACATTCGGCGTCTCGCCAAAGGCGGCTGAGGCTGACAACAACAGCAACAGAGACGCTATTACAAAAATACTCTTTCTCATCATAATTGTAATCCTCCGTTCCTCTAATTACGGGTTGGTGTCATAGGTCCCATTGCTGTCTTCATCAATAAGGCCGTCATGATCATTGTCAAGGCCGTCAATAACCTCTTCGTCAATACTACCATCATTATCATTATCAACTCCGTCGGCCACCTTATACATCTGGGCGAAATCAGCGAATTCCAATAAGGTAGCTTCAATTTCTTCCAGATCCAATTCACTATCCTCGACCAAATCGGCAATTATTATCAGGGCATTGGCTATTAATTCATCGATATTATCGATTAAAGCATTAAATTGATCAATATATTGCTGATTGATTGGTTCAGGGGTAGCGACCTTGCCCACCGTCACTTTTCCGGCTACTATTTGCGCAAAATAATCAACTAGATTGGTTATTTCAAAGGCAGCATCCCCTCCGGTTG
>CAZJLX010000615.1:0-1678 GCA_964546545.1 uncultured Ignavibacteriaceae bacterium
TGGAAAGCACCGACCAGTTATTTAACTCATCAGCCGTTTTCATCGCAAAAAAATAGGTCGTATTAGAAAAAAGACCGTCGATAACTACCGAATCGACCGAACCGGCCGTATCCGGAACCGGTTCATTCACAACCTGAACAGCCGTCCCCCAGTTTCCGTCATTTATTTCAAAAGTTGCATAACGAATATCATATTCGGTGGCCCTTCCGACAAAATTATCATCCCCCGGAGCCGTCCACCACAGGGTAATACTCGCCGCGGACAAATTTCCGATCACACCGAAAAGTGATATTAACAGGACAACGATGACAATCCATTTCGAATATTTTTCGAGAAACCTCGGCAAAGTATTTCGATCCTTATTTATAATATTGTTTCACATATATTCCGCAGGTAATTTTGTTGTAAAAACCCATCCCCGAATCCCGATACTATTTATAACCAATTTCGATCGCTTCATCAATCTCTTTTTCTGGCTTTTTCCGACCCTCGCCCAAAAAGAGAAATCTCCCTAACCTTAGTATCGGTCTAAACCGACCTGTAATATATAGTCGAGATCAAATTTCGGTCTCCGCGCTTTTTTATACTTATTCCCCATCTATTTCAGCTTCCTGAAATTTTTCAGTCAATCTCTTTGTTCCAATATGAAACGTTTCCGTCTTTTTGCTTAAAAAAAGATGCCGAAACCAACATGGTTTCGACATCAATATCGTGACTGACTTCTAATCGATTATAACCAAGAGTTGGGAACTCTAAAATTACCTGGTCACTTTTTGCTTGAGAGCATTGAGAACTTCATCATAATCCGGTTCTTCAGAATTTTCCGCGACATGCTGAACATATTCGACCTTACCCTCTTTATTGACAATAAATATTGTCCGGGCCAAAAGCCTCAATTCCTTAATCAGCACACCATAGTTTTCACCAAAATCGGCATCGCGATAATCGGATAAGACCTTCACATTCTCAACACCTGCCGCGGCACACCAGCGCTTCTGGGCAAAGGGCAAATCCATACTGATCGTCAATACGACGACATCATCACCCATATTACCGACCTCTTCGTTGAATTTACGGGTCTCAACATCGCAAGTGGCGGTATCAAGAGAGGTTACCGCCGAAATAACCACCGTTTTGCCGCTGAATTCTGATAATCTTACCGGCTGGAGTGTTTCGTTCAGGACGCTGAAATCGGGAGCTGAGTCGCCAACTTTGACCACCTTGCCAACCAGCGTTACCGGATTACCTTTAATCTTTACAACATCTTTACGTTCAGTCATTTTCCTATCTCCTTAGTCATTTTAATTAACTTCGTTTGAAACCTATAACCGTCCAACCCTCCCCCCTGTTCCGGGATATTGAATATTTTTACATTAAATCAAAGCGGCTTTATGGTGCTCCGCCTTGTGAATCAATTTGAGTGTCTCAACCATTATTCGAATGGTTTATCGAAATACTTGCTCGGTTTGAGACAAATCCTGCTGTTGGTATAATCAAATACAATATTAAAACGTCGAATCAAATCATTACCCAACGGGGTAGCCCACCCGCTCTGCGGTGGGTTTATTTATTGCATAAACAATTATTTATCAAATTCCTTACCAAACCAATGTTGATTCCCTCTTTTTTCTTTTATAGGGCTTGAAATACTTAACGGGGAAAGGAAAAAATAATTATA
>CAZJLX010000616.1:0-833 GCA_964546545.1 uncultured Ignavibacteriaceae bacterium
TATTGTCATTATCGTTGAATCGATTTTACGATCGGGACTGACAGTTCTTATGACATCGGATATCTGGCTGATAGAATCGGTCGTGTTTGTCGGATCGATAATAACCTCAGTGATCTTAATCGCCACTTTAAGTCGCGGTAAAGTATCGACTTTCGGTTTTAAAAAGCCGGATCGTATGCATTACGGTCGGATGTTATTGTTCAGTTTCGGGGTCGGATTATCAGCTTCTGTTTTGCAGATGTTACTTCCCGGTGAAGGGCTGACATTTGTCGACGATTATTCATTTATCCAGATAATTCTATTTATATGGATCGGTCGAAGTATGGCCGAGGAGTTAATATTCCGGGGACTGATGCAAAGTTTTTTATCTCCTCTCGCCGGGCAGGGCGGTTCAATTTTTAAAGTTCGCATATCTTTGCCGGTGTTCATTAGTGCCCTCTGTTTTGCACTGATACATCTGATGCTGTTGAGTATGGGAATCGATCTTTACACTGTCGCTGGGATAGTTGTTTTTGCTTTCATATTGGGTCTGATGGCCGGGTATTATCGAGAAAAATCGGAGAGTCTTGTGCCGGCGATAGTGATTCATTCGATTTTTAATATAAGCGGCAGTATTATCGGGTTCTTGTTCTAAATGTTTTAAAGTTATCATCGTGACATTTCCCCGATTATTATATATTTTAATAGGAATTGGCAATAGACAAATCAGCGTTTATATATATGAGGAGTAGTTTTGGATATATCCGGAACGAAAAAAAGAACAAGAAGGAAAATCAGGCATGTATGATAATAAAGCCGTACAAGAAGCTGTTTTAGAAATTGAGTGGGCCCAC
>CAZJLX010000616.1:843-1674 GCA_964546545.1 uncultured Ignavibacteriaceae bacterium
TGAAAAAATATACCGAGGCCAATCGGGCGGCCTGGAATGAAGTCACGCCGATTCATCAGAAGTCACGTAGAGTTAATTATGAACTGGAATTTGCCCGGTCGGGATATTCCACGCTGGACGAGATAATCAGCGAGAGGTTAAAATATTATGGTATTAACGGAAAAGAGGTGGCCCAACTCTGCTGTAACAACGGCAGTGAAACGCTGTCGCTGATGACTCTGGGTGCGCTTTCGGCGACTGGTTTTGATATCGCCGACGAAGCCATCAATGAGGGTAAAAAGCTGGCTAAAATCGCCGGGACGAATTGCACTTTTATACGAAGTGACATTTATGATATCGGCAAAGAATATGATAGCCGATTTGATTTGATATTTATTACTATCGGCGCTCTGGCCTGGATGCCCGATCTGAACCGATATTTTGAGATTGTCTCCCGAATGTTGCGAAAAAGAGGCGTTCTGGCAATCTATGAGTCGCACCCGTTTCTGGACATGTTGGCGATCAAAGGTGAGGAAAAGTATGACCCCGATAATCCTGAGAAAATCGTAAATTCATATTTTAAAAAGGATCCCTGGGTAAATTATGACGGGATAGACTATATCGGCAAGTCGGTCTATAATTCGAAGGTGAATTACTGTTTCAGTCATCCGCTGTCGGAAACGATAAATGCCGTGATTAAAAGTAATATCGAAATTCTGGAATTCAATGAATATATACATAATATTAATTCGGAATTCGAAAATCTGGAGACGGATCAAAAAATCCCAATGTGTTATCTGTTAATCGGGCGGAAGAAATAAAAGATATGATCGGGTTTGAAATTTTTCTATT
>CAZJLX010000617.1:0-1673 GCA_964546545.1 uncultured Ignavibacteriaceae bacterium
AAAAGGCCCAATTTCTGTTGCTCCTTTGAAAATAGATGACGGTGTTGGACTATCATTTACTCTTAAATTCTGATCCTGAAGAGAAAGTTAAACAAATAGGATTACAAGATACTTGCTCCGCCGGAATTGAGATATTTCACTCATCTCAAGCCGCTGTTAGACAATGAATAAGCAGTAACAGCTATTAAACAGGCCTGAAATTGGCAAAACAAATCTATTTTTGAACTTTTCTGCAAAAAAATTGTTCTTGACCTTTGAAGATAAATGATTATCTTCGCCGGTCTTCCTGTTTGTTAATTGATCATATAAATGATTAAGGATAGAAAAAAAATGGATCAGGCGATTATACAAAAGATTAGAAATATCGGCATCGTTGCCCATATCGATGCCGGCAAGACGACAACAACCGAACGCATCCTCTTTTTCACCGGGATGATACATAAGCTTGGCGAGGTACATAACGGCGAAGCTGTGATGGATTTCATGAAACAGGAGCAGGAACGGGGAATCACTATCTCATCGGCCGCCATTACGACCATCTGGAATAATCATCAGGTTAACATCATCGATACTCCGGGACATATTGATTTTACCCTTGAAGTGGAACGCTCCCTGCGGGTGCTCGATGGAATCGTTATGGTCTTCTGCGCCGTCGGCGGTGTGGAGCCCCAGAGCGAAACGGTTTGGCATCAGGCTGACCGGTACAAAGTGCCGCGTATCGCTTTTGTCAACAAAATGGATCGGGTCGGTGCCGATCTGTTCCATACTATCGAGATGATGAATGAGATGCTGGGTGCCAATGCCATCCCGTTTCAGATACCGATCGGTGAGGAAGAAAATTTCGAGGGTATCATCGATCTGGTGACGATGAAAGCAACTTATTATGACCGCTTCCAGCGCGTCGAAAAAGATATCCCCGACGACCTGCTTCCCCAGGCGCGGGAACTGCACGAAAAAATGATTTCGACTCTGGCCGATTACGATGATAACCTGATGGAAAAATATCTTAACGAAAAAGAAATCGCAATGGCCGATATTATCCGGGCCGCACGTACGGCCGTTCTGGGTATCTGCATTACCCCTGTGTTTTGCGGATCGGCGTTCAAGAGCAAAGGCATTCAGCTTCTTCTCGACGCCGTCACCAACTACCTGCCGTCACCGGTCGACCGCGGAATCGTCCGGGGGGTCGAGATCGATAACCCGGAAATTACTATCTCTCGTCAACAATCTACAAAACGCCCGCTTTCCGCTCTGGCGTTCAAAATAATCAACGACCCTTATGTCGGCCAGCAGACCTTTATACGGGTTTATTCTGGTGAGGTTAAGGCTGGCAGTTATGTCTATAATTCCACACAAAGAAAACGTGAGCGAATCGGACGGATTATGCGCATCCATGCCGGTGACCGACAGGAACTTACCGAAATAAAAGCTGGCGATATTGCCGCCCTGATAGGCATGAAATCGACCACCACCGGTGATACTTTATGCGTCGAAGATGACCCGATAATCCTGGAAAATATTCACTATCCCGAAACGGTTCTTGATCTACGCATTGAGCCGGAAGACAAAAAAAATCGTGATAAACTGGGACTGGCACTGAATAAAATTGCCCTCGAGGATCCCTCCTTTACCGCCAGATTCGACGAAGAAACCGAAGAGACAATCATTTCCGG
>CAZJLX010000618.1:0-1672 GCA_964546545.1 uncultured Ignavibacteriaceae bacterium
TGGATGTCGATGCCGGGCGAGAACGACGACAGGTTGGTGATCTTGTCTTTTTTCGGACCAATGGTACATCGGTATCGCATGTCGGAATTTATGTCGGTTTCGACGAATTCGTACATGTTTCGACATCATCGGGGGTACGGATTTCAAGCTTACGCCTGGATTATTGGAAAAAACGATATGTCGGCGGGCGTAGATATTTTCAATAATTTGGAAATCAAAAACCGGATGACTCCTGATTAAATCGTATAAATTGGCGGAATGTTAAACGAAAATCTGAAAATAAAGCTGAAAAATCTTCCCTCCGCACCCGGTGTATATATTTTTCGCAATAAGGCCGGAAGGATAGTTTATATCGGGAAAGCCAAAAATCTTAAAAATCGAGTACGGACATATTTTCAGTCAAATCGGCAGGATGGCAAAACCGCTCGGCTGTTAAAAGTTATCGATAATCTGGAACTGATGGTGACCGATTCGGAGATCGAGGCTTTGATTCTAGAGGCCAATCTAATTAAGGAACATAAGCCGCGCTATAATATCGATTTAAAAGATGATAAACATTTTCCATATATCAAAGTGACCGTTGATGAGCCTTTTCCGCGGGTTTTGATTGTCAGGCGTATGGAAAAAGATGGCGCGCGCTATTTTGGCCCGTTTACCAGTTCAAAAAAGATGCGTAAGACATATAATTTTTTGTGCAGTCTATTTAAGATACGTTCCTGCAATCTGATCATTCCGCATCCCAAAGGAAAAATACAAAAAGTCTGCCTTGATTATCAACTCGGTCGCTGCGGCGGGCCATGTGAGGAATTCCAGAGCGAGGAGGAATATCGAGAACTGGTCGATTCGGTTCTGCTGTTTCTGTCGGGTAAAGGTGAGACATTAATAGACAAGCTGAATAAAAAGATGACGCATTTGTCTAAAAGGATGATGTTTGAAGAAGCGGCCGAAGTGCGTGATCGGTTGCAGGCGCTGGAGTCGGTCCGCCAGAGACAAAAAGTAGATGCCGGCTTGGTTGTCAATCGCGATATTATCGCTTTTGCCCGCGAGGGGCGAAATATTGTCGCGGCGGTGCTGCAGGTGCGCGAAGGTGTCTTGATCGGGCGTCAGGATTTTCAGTTGTCGGCCGAACTCGAAGTTAGTGATTCGGAGATGCTGGCCGGATTTGTCAAGCAGTATTATAATTTTCAACCCAATCTGCCCGATGAAATCTATTTCCCGCTTGAACTGGAGGATGAAAAACTGATAAGCCGCTGGTTAAGCAAACAGCATGGTCGGAAAGTACATATCTTTACGCCGCAGAAGGGTCAAAAATTAAAACTGGTCGATATGGCGGCGGCCAATGCGAGGCTTCTTCTGGATGAACTTCTGATACAGAAAAAAGGGTACAAAGAGCGGGTTAAAAAATCGGTTTTAATATTAAAGGAGGATTTGCATCTCCCGAAATCACCCCGGACAATTGCCTGTGTCGATATTTCCAATACCGGTGAGTCGGATGCGGTCGGTTCCCTGGTCTATTTTGAAAACGGACGACCGTTAAAATCGAACTATCGGCATTTTAGGATAAAAAATGTCAGGGGTCAGGATGATTTTGCGATGATGCGGGAAGTGGTCGGGCGATACTTTTTCCGTCTGTCGGATGAAAAAAAAGAACCGCCCGATTTGCTGGTCGTTG
>CAZJLX010000619.1:0-1665 GCA_964546545.1 uncultured Ignavibacteriaceae bacterium
TAGTACAGTATCATTTTCGAATAGCTGAGGTTTGACAATAGTCAAATCGAGATTGGTCAAATATATCAAATTGTCCAATTCAGCCGGTGCAATCTGCCGACTGATAAACAGCAGAGCCGATTTTTCAAAGATTCGAACCATCAGCCCGTCGCTCAGATAAATATCATTTCCTTCTATCCCGTTGGCAGGCAATTGTGACTTGTATAAATTAATCTTTGAGTCAATTTCTGTCTTTTCATTTATCGTCATATCCAGATAACTGTTTCGAGACGAACGCGGCAGATAGATCTGGCCGACATTTTTCTTAGATTGGAAATAGAAAGCTTCCCGAAGATTCTGATAATTGGCCGATAGTGAGATAATGTCCGGTCGTTTAATCCGATAATTGGCCAGATATGGTTCAATCATTATTTCGCCGTACAGATAATCCTTTTCCGGAAGGTTACTTAAGATTACCTGCGGATGCTGCGGATATATTATTGAAGCCATACCGGAGGGGATTGAAAAAACCATAACCCTGGTTTCCTCGTTCTTTTTAAACAATGAACCAATTAAAAAGGCGTTCAGCAGCAACAGAAGATATAAAACTGACAGGCGCCTTGCCTTACGCGAGTTTATTGCGGACGAAAATATCAGCAACATTATATAGTATAAAAGAAGCGGCAGGGCGGTCACTCGATAATTTAGCAGGACATTATAACGGTCGGAACCAAAGAGAGATATGGCATCAAGGGTCAATCTAATAATCGGATTTAACAATGATCCGCAGAAATCACCCAGAAGCGGCAGAAGAAGAGAAGCGAATATCACAATCACTTCACCTACAACGATGATTGAAACCAGCGGGACAATAATCAGATTCGATAGAAAAGAAATCATCGGCATCCGCTGAAAATAAAAGGCAGACATCGGAAGTGACATAAGCTGGGCGACAGCACAAATAATTAGCGGAAAGATGATTATTTTAAAAAGCAGATTTGGCCGCAGATGACTGGAAAGATTTAAAATTTTGGGGGCAAAAAATATCAATCCCCAGGCGGTGACAAACGACAATTGAAAGCCGACATCAAACAGTTCGGTCGGCTGGAATATCAGTATTATTAAAGCGGTTGCGGCGATGATATTGTTCAAATCGATACGGCGTTGAAAATATTTACCAAGAAGCACCAAAGCCGCCATCACTGAGGCGCGCACCACCGACGGCTGATTAAAAGCCAGATTTGAAAATAGGATGATGATGATTAACAGCAAAAGCGTCCTGCCGCCGATTTTCATCGGTGAAAATTTGAGAAAAAATGAAAAGAATAAAATGACCAGCGCGACATTTGAGCCGGAGACGGCCAGAAGATGCAGCGTCCCGCTGTCACGGAAGTATTTATAAACCTCCGGCCGGATATCACGCGTATCGCCGATTAAAAAACCTGAGGCCAGGGCGGCCGAGTTTTCATCAAGTGTCCGCTTGAATGTAGCGATAATATAGTTCCGAATTTTATCCACCAGTCGATAAAACGATAGTCGACCGGGCGGGTCGATTCTGATATTATATTCAAGGGGAAGATAGGCGTTGGCGAAAACCTTTTTCAGATTCATATACCGCCGGAAGTCATACCCCGACGGGTTTTTGCCCCCCTTGATGGAATATAGCTGCGACTCAAAGATGATTCG
>CAZJLX010000620.1:0-1662 GCA_964546545.1 uncultured Ignavibacteriaceae bacterium
CCTCGGGAAGTCCGTATGGCTTAACCTTTGACGGCCGCTATCTTTGGGTTTCGGATCGTTCCGATGATATGCTTTATATGGTCGACCCGGAAAACGGCAATGTTATTATCGCCTTTGATTCACCCTCCAAATTTCCGCGGGGTCTTGCCTTTGACGGCGAATATCTCTGGAACGTCGACTATCAAAGCGACAGTTTGTATAAAATCAAGCTGTTTGACAATGATATTTATTCCCGCGCCGAGGGTAAAAAACAGCAGATGGAATTCACACATCAGGTGCGCAATTACGGACCGGGCGAACTGACCTCGCTTGATATATACATCGCCGTACCGGTTAATCTCCCCTTCCAGCAACTTTTATCCGAGCCTGTTTTTGAACCTAAACCGACCGATTTCCTGACTGATCGCTGGGGTCAGAAAGTGGCGCATTATTTGATTGAGAATGTCAAAGCGGGTGAATTCATAACCGCCACGATGAAAGTCGATGCCGAACTGTTTAAGACCCGCTTTTATATTTTCCCCGATAAAGTCGGTCACCTAAAAGACATCCCGAAAGATACGGCTCAATTGTATCTTGCCGATGACAGCAAATACTGGATCGAGGATTCATTTATCAAAGAAACCGCCGCGAAAGTTGTCGGTGATGAAACCAATTGCTACCGAATCGCCCGCAAACTTTTTAATCATGTCATCGACAATATTGAGTATGAACTGGCCGGCGGCTGGAACGTGGCGCCGACCGTCCTTAAACGGGGCACCGGCTCCTGCTCGGAATATTCCTTTGTCTATATTGCCCTCTGCCGTGCGGCCGGTCTGCCCGCCCGCTATGCCGGTTCGGTTGTCATTCGCGGTGATGATGCCTCGACCGATGATGTCTTTCACCGCTGGGTCGAGGTCTTTCTGCCCAACTACGGCTGGATACCGATTGATCCCTCCGGCGGCGACAGTCAACGCCCCGCCACCCAGGCCAACGCTATCGGCTATCTGAATAATCGCTTTCTGATTACTACTATCGGCGGCGGCGGCTCGGAATATCTTGAATGGGGCTACAATGCCAACGAAAAATGGCAGTCGAAAGGCCCCTGCAAAATCCAGACCGAACATATCGGCGAATGGTCACCCCTGGCCGAATCAGAGGATTAAACGCTGTTACAAAAGTGTGATTAAATAATTCGGTTTTTGTAGATCGACGTTCCGAATAGAGTCATGAGCAAGCAGGACTGAATGAGAAACCTGACACTGCACTTACGGCAGGGATCCCCTGTTCCTGCCATCTGTAAAATTAAATTCTGGCCAATATGAACCTGAAAGAAAATTACATAATCGCCAACTGCTGTAAACCTCGGCCTGACGACATTATTATCGGTTATTACAGTTTTGATAACTTAATCAAGGTCCATAAATCGGGATGTCATAATCTTGACAAAGCCGATCCCGAAAGATTAGTCGAGCTCAATTGGAATGATATTCTGGCCCATGATGATTTTTCACCCGACAATGATTATGACACTCTGGAGGAAATTGACTTTATAATTCTCAAGCATCATAAGCAATACGGCGTCGATTATTCATTGAAAGTCGCCTCGATGTATCATCTTGACAAACAGGCGGTTTTTAAGAGTCATACCAAACTGCGTTCGATGAATCTGCTTAAACGGGTCGA
>CAZJLX010000621.1:0-1658 GCA_964546545.1 uncultured Ignavibacteriaceae bacterium
AGGGGCGCGGTTTCAAAAAAGATATCGATTATATGATCACCAATTTGCGCAAAACAGTCCCCAAGATATTTAACAGCGAAGATTATAAAAACCGACGCAATCGAGTCGCCGCTGATTTTGAATCCCGCCAGAAAAAACTTATTGAAGCCTTCGAAAAGAAAATGACTGAGGCCGGTTTTGTGATGGTTCAGTTTCAGGTGCCGAACGGAATTCGTAACGAACTCCAGCCATTGGTCGATAACGAACCCTCATCGCTCGAAAAACTGGAACGACTTGCCAAAGAAGGCAAATTTCCGCAGGAACGTCTTGCAGAATTAGATCGTAATCGCGAAAAGCTTCGGCGTGAAATGAACCAGGTCGAGGTGGAATCGAAAAAAATGCTGTCCAAACTGGATGATGCCCTCGAAAAACTGGATGATTCCCTGATTGCTCCTCTGATTACTGATAAAATGAACCTGCTTAAAAAGAAGTATCCCGATGAAAAAGTGGTTGCTTATCTCGATGAGGGGCAGAACGCGCTATTAGAAGATATCAGCCGTTTTAAAGAGGCCCGCCCGCGACGCGGCGAACAGGAAGCGCCTGCTTTCCGCAAAAAGGAACCATTCGAGGAATTTTCCGTCAATCTTGTGCTCGATAATTCCTCTACCAAAAAGGTCCCGGTCATTGTTGAGAATGCGCCCTCATACCGCAATCTGTATGGTGCTCTGGAACGTGTCGTTGACCGTTTCGGCTACTGGCGGACAGATTTCTCACGTATTAAAAGCGGGTCCCTGCTAAAGGCTCATGGCGGCTTTCTGATTATTAATGCGATGGATCTGTTTTCTGAGCAGGGTGTCTGGCCGACCCTAAAACGGGCTTTGATGAGCGGAGAGTTTACTCTGGCCGGGTATGATCCGTTTTATATGATGGCCGGTTCGGCCCTGAAACCGGAACCGATTCCGATTAATGTCAAAGTCGTTCTGATCGGCGCGCGAAATATTTATAATATCCTCTGGTCAATGGAAGAGGATTTTAAGAAAATTTTCCGCGTCAAGGCTGAATTCGATCATGTTATGGATCTCAATAATAAATCTCTGAGACAATATGTTTCGCTCGTCAAAAAGATTACCGACAAGGAAAACCTTCTGCCGCTGGATACCGGGGCGCTGGAGGAGGTGGCCGGGTACGGCTGTCGCCTGGCCGGTCGACGGGATAAATTATCGACTCAGTTTACCAATATTGCCGATTTAGTTCGTGAATCCGGGTACTGCGCCATAGATCATAATAAAAAGGTGGTCAGTCGCAAGGATGTCAAAGAAGCGATTCAAAGACGGATCGAACGGTTCAATCTGCTCGAGGATAAAATCCAGGAGATGTTCGATCAGAATGTTCTCCTAGTCCAAACCAGCGGTAAAGCGGTCGGCCAGATTAATGGTCTCTCCGTTTATGATACCGGCGAATACAGCTTCGGGCGACCCTCACGGATTACCGTTCGCACATCGGTCGGTCGCGGCGGGGTTATAAATATCGAACGGGAATCAGATCTGTCCGGTCCGATGCATAATAAAGGTGTCCTCGTCTTAAGCGGATTTTTAAGGGGTAAATTTGCCAAAAATAAACCGCTGGTGATGTCGGCTTCAATCTGTTTTGAGCAGTCATACGGTGGCGTCGACGGTGAC
>CAZJLX010000622.1:0-1648 GCA_964546545.1 uncultured Ignavibacteriaceae bacterium
GGTTTTTCCCTATCCTCTTTTTTAATCCGATTAATCGCCAGGTTGCGCGCGATTGTCGCCAGCCAGGGATAAAAAGGTCTATCCGGTTCAAAGCTGTTAATCGCCAGATAAGCTTTCACGAACGCCTCCTGAACAATATCATCGGCCGGGTCACGCCGCCCCAGCATCATAATCACAAACCGCATCAGCCGCTTCTGGTATTTTTTCACCAGTTCCTCGAAAGCTGCTTTATCACCCTTTTGGACGGCCAAAATACACGGACGATCATCGGCTCTCCTTTCCTCCTTGTCTACCGCAGGAGTGGCCTTTTCTTCCGATATTTTATCTGGTTTGCTCATTTTTTTTGCTTAAAAAGCAGATTTCATATATTAAACGTTCGACAACCGCCTGGGGCGCCAATTGCCGCCGTAAATCATAATCGGCCAAAGCTATCAGCCTGATTATATGTTCCAGTTGATTATTTTCAAACAGATGCAGTTGACCTTTATATTTCCAGCTTTCATCCCGAGATCCAAGTTTCCTGCCGTTTTTGGCTAAATAGAGACCAATAAAATGCTCCCCCAGCCAGAACAGTAGACCTGTCAGACGCTCACCTCGGCCTACCAAAAAATTAATCATTTGAATCGCTTCATCGTACTGCCCCCTCGTTGCCATCCCGGCCAGTTCGAATATTTTATAGGTTTGGTAATTCGAAGATATCGCGGCAATATCCTCTTTTGTTATCCGGCCCTGTTCACCGGCATAATCAATAAGTTTATTCACTTCACCGATCAATCCCCCCATATCGCCGCCGGAGAATTCAACAAGAAGGTCAACGGCGTCGGGGTCAATCTCAATATTCTTCTGATTCAATAAGTGCCGTATTTTCTTTTTTGCCGAGTTACCCACAAACCGCGGAAAATCGACCAGGATTGTCTTATTTGACATCAATTTGTAAAATTTACTCTTTTTATTGGGCGTTTTGGCGGAAGGACTGGAAAGAATGACCACCCGATTCGGATCCGGCGGCTCCAGAATCGAAAAAAGTCGCTCAATCTGTTTGGGCGTCAAAGATTGAATATCATCGATAATAAACAACTGCCGCTCACCGAGCATCGGTATCATCGACAACTCAGTTAAAATATCTTCTATCCTGGTTTTGGCCGCAGATAAAGATATACGATTACTGCCTTGCTGCGCTTTGGGAAGAAATCGTGAGGCAAAGGCCTTTTTAGCCTCCTTAATACGATAATCTTCGGCACCGCAAAAATAATAAACCGGCTTAAAACGGCCGGCCTCAATTTCTTTGGCTAGTTCTGCTGGCGACACAATCCCTAATTAAAATAGAATGTGCCTGACTGTCAATCAAAAAGGGAACCGGTGGAGGGATTACTTTCTTTGGGAACCCAGCCAATCTGATAATTATATTTCTTTTTATAATCCAGCGCTTTTTTCAGAAGTTCGGTGAACTCATATTCCGGCTTTTTCAGTTCATTAATCTGATTAATTAAATCCAGATCATCACCATAAATTTTCAAACTTTTGCCACTAAATATCTTTTGATTGAGTTCGACAAACTCCAGCAAAGTCAGAAGCGAGGCATACTGCGTATGTAGCTTATCACCGGAAAAGGGCGCCTTAAATGAAATACCGGCTCGGGGTATCGAGA
>CAZJLX010000623.1:0-1641 GCA_964546545.1 uncultured Ignavibacteriaceae bacterium
CGATGATTCGGCGGCGGTTGATTCGGAAATTGTCCAGATAACCGTTACGCAGGTCGGTGCCCCCGTTGTTGCCAGAGTCGGATCATGGACGACCGGACTGACACATACTGTAGGTACCGGAAACGACAGACTGTTGGTTTTTTCCGTTGGTTATGAAAATGGCAGTGATCCGGGAGTTTCAAGTGTCACCTACGGTGGACAATCCCTGACTCGAATTGGAGGAACCTTTGCCGGGACAACCACAATTGGTCGCACGGAACTTTGGTCTCTTAATGAAGCCGGAATCGGATCTGCGTCCGGAAATACATTTGTGGTTACCTGGGGAGGAACGGCACCGACGGATCCCATGTACGGAGCCGCCACCTATGAAAATGTGGATCAATATAATCCAATATATGATGTCGATAGCAATTCGACCGATGCAGCCACTCCAAATCCATTAGAAATTACAATTAATGTATCGACGAATGGATTAGCGCTTGGTTCCTGGTTATGCGGCAACACCGGATCCTATACCTGGAATAATGGTTGGATAGAGGGATTTGATCAAATTTCCGGTGCGACCTGTAATATGTCGGCAGCTGATAATCAGATTACAATTGCCGGAACCAGCACGGCAAGTGCAACGCATTCAGGCCCAAATCGGCAGGCGGCTGTCGCCTTATCGCTGCTTGCGACCGTAAGCGCGCCTAACCAGATGCCCATGTTGGCCGCAATAGGCCCCCGAAATGTTGATGAGGGTACGAATCTTAATTTTGGCGTATCGGCAACTGATGCAGAGAGCACTCCTGTGTTGACAACCACGACACTGCCGACCGGGGCGAGCTTTACGGACCATAGTGATGGTACCGGGACATTCGACTGGACGCCCGATTTCACGCAGTCCGGATCACATAATGTTATTTTCTACGCAACCGATGATAGTTCAGCGGTGGATTCGGAAATCGTAACCATAACGGTCAATCAGGTAAACGTTGCGCCGGTTTTGGGTTCGCTGTTTAGTACATCTGTAAATGAAAATCAGAATCTTAATTTTAACGTTTCGGCAACTGATATCGATGGTACTATCCCCGTATTGACAACCTCGACTTTGCCGACCGGAGCCAGTTTTACCGATAATCTGGACGGAACCGGTGTCTTTAACTGGACGCCCGATTTTACGCAGAGCGGAAGTTACCCGATTACTTTTTATGCCACCGATGATTCGGCGGCAGTTGATTCGGGAACAATTACAGTTGTTGTTAATCAGATCAATATTGATCCGGTCTTGGCTACTATTGGTGGGCAATCGATTGATGAAGGGATCAATCTTAATTTTGGAATCTCGGCGACAGATGCGGACGGTACAATTCCGATCTTGACCACCTCTACTTTGCCGAGCGGCGCAAGCTTTACGGATCATAGTGATGGCACCGGGACATTTGACTGGACACCTGATTTCACACAAAGCGGATCTTATCCGATTACTTTTTATGCAACCGATGACAGCTCGGCGGTGGATTCCGAAATCGTAACGATAACAGTCAATCAGGTTAATGTCGCACCGGTGTGGAATTCTTTATATAGTACATCCGTTGATGAGGGTCTTAATCTTAATTTTAGCGTCTCGGCAACCGATATCGACGGCACAATTCCGGTTTT
>CAZJLX010000624.1:0-1623 GCA_964546545.1 uncultured Ignavibacteriaceae bacterium
ATATTTAGATTAACATCCTTGCGAACAGATAAACCTCCAATACCGGTACTGCCCATCAGCGACTTGTGCCCGGTAAAAGCGAGAATGTCGATATTCATCTTATGCATATCAATCGGCATCATACCGGCCGACTGGGAAGCGTCAATTGCGAACAGAACATCATGCTCTTTGCATATTCGACCGATTTCGGCCACCGGCTGAACGGTGCCGATCACATTGGAAGCATGATTGACGATCACCAGTTTGGTACTTTTTCGAATTGCCTTTTTAATATCATTTGGGTCTACAAAACCTTCAGGGTTAAACGGTATGTAATCAGCCTCAACCTTCTTGTCGCGAACCAAATGATTAATCGGCCGAATAACAGAGTTATGTTCCAGATTGGTCGAGACAACATGGTCGCCCTCACTCAGGGCGCCCTGAACGATAAGATTTAATGCATCAGTCGCATTATATCCGAAACAGAGACGTTCCGGTGCGACGACATCACCGCCGAAAAAAGCGGTCAGACGGCTCCGCAACCGCTCAACAATATCCCCCGCCTCAATCGCTTTGTCAAAACCTGACCGGCCCGGATTGACACCGCAGTTGCGATAAGTGTCAACCATAAAACTGTACACTTTATCAGGTTTGGGCCAGGACGTGGCAGCGTTGTCAAGATAGTTAAGTTCGTCCATCGATGCTTTGGTTTACCTCCACTGTGGCATCAAATTCGGGCTCAAAGGTAAGTAATTTGGTCATATTTTACAAGCTCTTTTTGATGCTTTAAAAACTTGCTGCCATTGATAATAATTCCTTGACAAAATCCCAATAAAGCATTATAATTTAAATGGATGTCTATATCCATAACTTAAATATGGCCTGGAAATCGGAGGGAGTTGCAATGTCAAGTTATCGTCTACTCGTGGTAGTTTGCCTTTTGACTTTTTTATTTGGAAATGCGTATGGGCAGTATCTTGGAAAAAGGGTCGAGATTAGCCCCGAAATCACCCCCGGGACAGTTCCCGTCGGAATCCCGGTCCGCATCGATCTTTACTACGACAATATTACCCCTCCACTTCTTAATATTTATATGTTTGCGAAGTTTTGGGGTACCGGCGGTTTGAACCAGGCCGCGCCTGCCACACCTGATTCCGGGATAATTTATTCCGGCAATGTCGCCGTATTAAATAATTTCGACGCCAATTGGAATTATGGCGTGTATACACAAGAATATAGTTGGGATGGTCTTTTGCCCGATTCATTCTATTATTCTGGGGTTGGCGGGTGGTACGAACAAGGTGAGCAGTTATGTTTCAGCTTTTTCTTCAGATTTTTGCAGACGGGAAGCTTTTGTATGGAACTGAAAGAATGGGCATATGATCCCCCTATTTTTGGCGGCGGCCCGTACTGCTTCAATGTTGTTGAACTCGGAGAATGCGCTGATATTAATGATGATGGAGATATTAATATATTTGATGTTACCGAGTTTATCAGATGTAAATACATTTTAGACCCACCCTGCGAGATTCCTCTCTATCGCGGTGACGTCAACAATAATGGTAAATTAAATATATTTGATATCGTAACCATAATTTCTTATTTGTATAGAGGCGGTCCGGCACCGAATTGCCCGCCGCCGCA
>CAZJLX010000625.1:0-1611 GCA_964546545.1 uncultured Ignavibacteriaceae bacterium
ATGATCCAGAGTTCGCGGGCGATCCGATAAGGATAAAAGATTATCAGAGCAATGCCATACCATAATATAACGATATTCTCCGGGCTAAGCCACGAAGAGCCAAAAAGTGATTTTAACATTATCCAGAGCGGAAATGCCCAGGTTCGGTCATATTTCTCCTGAAAATGAAGCTGAAGAAGGAAATCATCGAATTTCAGATAAAAATAGAACCACAATAATAAAAGACCGAGCAGGAAAGGCGCACCATGTTTAAAAATTTTCAGAAGATAATTAACCTTGGCTGAGGAAAGGCTGCCTTTTGACTCAAAAGCCGCCTTGAGGATTGGAATCAGCGCCAATAATATTCCGGTCGGATACGTCAGACTTAACATCATTGCGATTATAAACAGGCCTATTTCGGTAAGAATTGTGAGCGATCGATATAAAAACCAGAGATAAGCAACAAAGAGGAAAAAAAACAGCGCATACGGAAATCCGCTGATTAAATAAAATGAGGCTGGTGAACATACGAGAGCCAGCGATGAAAACAGAGCCGCATTGGAATTAAATTTTTGCCTGATGAAATGGTAAAATGATATAAAACCGGCAAATGAAAATATAAACGCCAAAGAAATAAAAGTGGTTTTGCTCGAACCGCCCAAAATTGGCCGGATGACTTTGACAACGATCGGCCACATTGGCAGCCAACCCGGATTACCGCAGATATCGCCCGCGCGACCATCGACTCCCGGTGTACAGGGATGTACATCATAGCCAGATTCGGATATATCGAGATAATGTTTTATGTCCCAAACTGGCCGAAAAAGATAGTCATTATCATTAATCTTCGACAGACCGATATAAGTTGCTATATAGCAAATAAATATAAGAATCGGCGGCAGAAATTTTTTAATTATTTGTATCATTCCGTTTACCTGTAAGTATTGAAAAGAAGACGATTTGGCAACTATTTTTTGGTAAATTCACAAAATGTCAGATAATTATTACTTGTTGACATTCCATATCTTAAACGATAGAATTGAATAAATTTTGCGGTATAACGAAGGTAAATAACTGATGAATATAATAATCGTCGGCGGCGGAGTCGTTGGATACAGCCTGGCCGAACATCTTGAAAATGAACACCACACTATCTCGCTGATAGAGAAAGATACGACTACCTGTCAAAATCTTAACGAAAAGCTTGATATAAAAATTATCAATGGCAACGGCAGTTCACCGCGGCTGCTTGAAGCGGCCGGAATACGCGGCGCGGATATGATAATCGCGGTCAGCCCGATTGATGAATTGAATATTTTAGTCTGCGCAATCGCTAAACAATATGAGGTACCGACCAGAATAGCGAGAATTCGCAGTAATGAATTCCGCGATGGCGATGCCAGTATTGATATTTCCGAGATGGGCGTAACTCTGATTATTGACCCTGAAGCGGTCGTGGTTGATGCGATAATTCAGTTTATAGAGACACCGGGGGCAAGAGATGCCATCAATTTCCAGGACGGAAATGTATTGATGCGTGGCTACCTTATAGCCGATGATTCGCCACTTATCGGCCGCACCCTGAAAGATATTCGGGGCGCCGCCAAAGATAATCCGTTTCTTTTTATTGCT
>CAZJLX010000626.1:0-1609 GCA_964546545.1 uncultured Ignavibacteriaceae bacterium
TTTCTGGCAACATGGGGGACATAGTCGAGGTCAAGGTCGGGATCTGGATGGTACTCGGCAGCATAATCTTTGCGTTCCGCGACACGCTGAATATTGACGCTAATATCGCCAATTTAGTCTTCAATCCGATTTTTATTACTTTCTGGGTTTTATTCCTGATTCTCGGTTATTTGTTATACTCGACCCTCTTTGCCTTGATAGGCTCAATTGTCAATACCGACAAGGAGGCACAAAACTTTTTGTTTCCTATTATAATGGCCATCCTTCTGCCGGTTATAATGGCCATGTATGTCATGCAGGAGCCGGAATCGACACTGGTCACTGTCCTGTCGCTGATACCGTTTCTGACTCCGACCCTGATGGTCCTGCGGCTTAATATAATCGGGGGAGGGGCACTGACCTTATCCATGCCGATTGTTTATCAGGCGGCGATCGGGGTTGTTCTGACCACTCTCTGCACGCTGGGTGTAATCTGGATCACCGCCCGCGTTTTCCGGGTGGGGATATTAATGTACGGCAAACGTCCGACCTTACCGGAAATTGTCAAATGGATTAAATACAAATGAGGGGATCAAAAAACAGGTCTATTGTCAGGTCGGCAATACTGACACTATTTGGTATTGCGGCTATATGTTTGATATTACAAAATCTGGTTCTGACCGAATCCGAATCGAAAATTGTCCCGCGCCAATTACGGCAGAACCGATTTGAATTTTCTCTGCCGGACAGCAATATCAGCCGGGATATCTATCTTAATCTTAAAGCGGCCATCGCCGTCGATAATAACTCGAAGGAAGTTGTCTATTGCTATAATGCCGGCGAAACTCGGCCGATTGCATCGTTATCCAAACTGCTCTCGGCGATGATTATCCTCGACAACTATGATCCCCAGCAGGTCATTGAAATTAATCGCAAAGATAGTCATCGATCATCGCGATCACTCTTTAAAAGAGGGGATAGGGTCCGTGCCCGGGACCTGCTTTATGCCGCTATGTTACGTTCCGATAATCGCGCCATGCGCGCCCTGGCCCGGACAACCGCCGGATCTATCGAAGTATTTACCGAACAGATGAATGACCGCGCCGAACAGCTTGGCCTGGAAGATACGAAAATGTACGAACCGACCGGTCTGGATGAACGCAATATATCCACCGCCGCCGATTGCGCCAAACTTATCAATGCGGTCGTGAATCTATATCCCGAGATCGCCGAAATCACCAGCCTGAAAACATACAGCATCAAACCGGTCAATCGAAAAAGAAAAATTAAACTGATTAATACCAATAAAATGGTCTTTTCCAAATATACGGTCCTCGCCGGCAAAACGGGCTACATTATCGAATCGGACTATTGTCTGGCCACTATTCTGAAAAACAGCAAAGATCGGCTGATAACGGTGGTGGTGTTGGGTGCCCCCGGACCGCAAACCCGTTTCCGCGAGGCCCGCCGCCTGGCCAACTACGCCTTCAAGCAGGCTTGTTGATTTTATATCTTGTGATATCTATTTATAATTTACTATAATATAGCTGCATTAAACTGTTTCCGGAATGTATTGAATGACCTTGATTAAACAGTTAAAGTTATTTTTTAGTATCATACTAATTCTCTT
>CAZJLX010000627.1:0-1608 GCA_964546545.1 uncultured Ignavibacteriaceae bacterium
ATCATAGGTGGCGACACCGGATGATTGTTCAATCTCCGATTTGATTATCCGCCCCGATCGAATCACCTGAAAGTAGACGACACATTTTAGGGGACGATTAGCAAAAACCGGATTGGTCCAGTTTCGCTCGATTTTTGGAAAACTCTGCATATACCAGTATGGATAATTAAAAGATGCATTATCGACCGAAGCCCCGCCCAATTTGGAATTCGCCCCGATATTTTCGCTGACATCGGTGGTCGTATCTTTCAGACCGGCCTGATCCTTGGCTCCTTTATCCGCCGGTTGATAGGTTTTGTCCTCAATTTTTTTCTTTTCCGGTTTTTTGAGCTCTATCTTTTTAGGAGTGGCTATTGTCTCCATGGCGGGGACCACGGCGATTTCTTCCGAGGCGGTCATGGCTCGGGGGATCGTGGCCGGTTTAATTATCGGTGTTTCAACTTTCGGTGCAGGCAAAGCGGCCAGATGAACATTGATAACATCACCCAAATCGGAACTTACCCGTGGCTTAAATGGAGAACTGATCGCCATAATTGCCACAATAACCGTATGAAGGATTAATGAAACAATAAAATCCTGTCTCATTTTCTTTATTTCCGTTTTTTGGTCGGTTCTTCATCTTTGGATGTGACCAATCCAAGCTCTTCGATACCCATCAATTTCAATCGCCCGATGACATCAATCACCGCTCCGTAAGCCACCATTGAATCGGCGCGTAAAAAGACTGATTCGCGGCCAATTTTACGCAGCTCTTTATCCAGTTTTGATTCGAACAGATCGGGTGAGGCCCAGACATCGTTGATAAAGACATTGCCTTTTTTATCAATACTGATAACGACCCCTTCGGCATTTTCCTCAAGCGCCGCCGTTTTGGTCTTGGGCAGGTCAACTTCGATTCCCGACTGAAGCAGCGGGGCCGAAATCATAAAGATAATTAGAAGGACGAGAACGACATCAACTAAGTTGGTGACATTAATCTCGGCCAATGATCGATATTCACGTTTTCTCATGGAGCTAAATCCCTTTTGATTCGGGCCTGAAATTCCAATGCAAAATTTGAAGCCTGATCAAAATATGCTTTTAATCTGTTATTGGCCCAGTTATAACCTACCACGGCCGGAATTGCGGCACCGAGTCCGACAATGGTGGCCAGTAATGCCTCCGCAATACCGGGAGCGACGACCGCCAGCGAGGCGGAGCCGCGCTCACCGATCGACCAGAAAGCATCCATGACACCGACAACCGTACCGAGCAATCCCAGAAACGGCGAGGCATTGGCGGTTGTCGCCAGAAAAACCACCCGATGTTCAAGAGTGGCGACCTCTTCCGCGACCGACCGTTCCAGTGTCATTCCGACCGTATCAATATCGGAGTGACTGAGCGGTTTGTCGATAGTCGATTCGGTATTGTCCGGCTGTCTCATATTTAAAATATTTCTGGTTTCTTCGTAACCGTTAAGAAAAACCCCGGCGAGCGGCGTATTCTGAAAAGCCTTGGCCGGATTCAACAGTGATGAAAGTTTATCCGCTTTGCGAAATGAATTTAAAAAGGCGTGGTTTTCCTGATCCACTTTTTTAAACAGTCGCCACTTGTTGAACATAATTCCCC
>CAZJLX010000628.1:0-1607 GCA_964546545.1 uncultured Ignavibacteriaceae bacterium
CATCCAGAATAAAATAATGTCGCCGGGGAGTGTTCTTACCGGTGCATTTGTCTGCTGGGGGCTGGCGTTGACGGCCGGAATATATTTGACTCTCAACACGCCAGGTTACTGGGTTTTAATTTTAGCCGGAGCCGGATTTTTGGGCGGCTTTTTCTATACCGCAACCCGTACAGCGCTGGCCTATCATGGTCTGGGTGAATTGGCGATTCTGATTAATTTCGGGATTCTGCCGGTGATCGGTTCTTATTTTGTTCAGACCGGGCATTTCAGCTGGTTATCTTTTTGGACTTCTTTTCCGATCGGTTTTCTGATTACCGCGATTTTATATATCAATCAGTATCCTGATTATAAGGCTGATAAGGCTGTGCATAAGGACCACCTTGTCGTCAGGCTGGGTCTTAAAAAAGCCCGGGCCGGATATTATTTTCTTATCTTTGGAAATTACGTCATTATAATTCTGGCGGCGATTTTTGGCGATTTGACCTACTGGTCGTTATTGGCGCTTTTATCACTTCCGGTGGCATTAAAAACAGCCAACATTTTTGCCAAAAATTATGAGAAAATAAAAGAGCTGATCCCGGCCCAGGCGGGGACAATTCAGCTGCACCTTCTGGTCGGACTGCTGATGTCGATCGGCTGCGTGGTCGGCGCGTTGGTATAGATGGTGAATAAAAATATACGGGGCAGTATCTCGTAGGTCAGTGAGCCCTGCTTGCGCGCGGTGAAACGAAGCGCAAAGCCCGCAAGGCGCTCCTGACATCGTGCTATTTCTATTAATGTTGCGGAACGGGGCCCAATCTTGCCGCTTGTCTTGAGGAACGATGTGAGGCCTGCCAATTCACCAGTATAATACTCTTGATTTTTGCAAGAAAATGTAGTAAATTGAAATTAATCATATAATCAAGGGATAGACTTAAAAAGTATATAAATATTGGGGTTGAACGGATTGATATTAAAAATATTCTGTTATAGTATAATAGGAATATATTCGCTGCGGATTGTCTGTTTTTATTCTGATTTAGCGTCGATGATGCAGCAAAATATATTGGCCAAAAAGGAGTTTTAAAATGGCATCATTTGAGATTCGTGTGATAAATGATCGTCAGGATGGTTTGAGCGGGGTGAGGGTAAAAATTGCTTTCAAGTCACTTACTCGGGGAATATCGCTCGAAGAGAACACCGACTCGGTTGGTTCGGCATACTTCAATGGTTATGATGACGGGATGATTGACGTTTATGTCGACGGGAAAGACTGCGGTTCTTTTTATTATAAAGATGGCGACAGCATTACTATCACAAAATAGACACCAATGAACTTGTGGCCCGCAGATTTTGTAGTAGGTCAGTGAGCCCTGTGCTCCTGACATCGTGCGAAGGGCGTTTGTTTAGGGCTGCTTAAATTGGCCTGTGCCTATTCCAGATATTTTTCTGTGGATTTCCGATTCAATATCCATTAAATTAAATTGAAAGATTTTCTGGTCTAAATTAAAATGGGAGGTTTTAATGGCTACAATTGCAGACTTTGATTTTTGGCTGGAACAGGAAGATCATAGAGATCACCGTGAGGTGTATGAATTGTATTATACTGTTAAATGGCGATCTTACTA
>CAZJLX010000629.1:0-1593 GCA_964546545.1 uncultured Ignavibacteriaceae bacterium
AAAAGTACCTCTTAATTTGACAACTTTACCATTCTCTTCCACCACCTCACCATTAGCCTGACACCATTTTAGATTTCCTTTTTTTGTTTTAAGCATTGCCTCAAAATGCATCGGCTGTTTTGTTTTGATCAAATCATCCATTTTTTTATTAATCATCGCGTGATATTCCGGAAGATACCAATTAGCATGATCTTTTATCCCCGGTATAGGATCGTTCTTGTCTATCTCAACAATATTGTAAATTCCATTAGTCCATAGTGCCTTTCCACCCTTTTCAATATCCATTTCCCAACCACCGATGCTGGCTATATTTTCAACCTGATTAAGCAATCTATCTCTTTCCATTAAGGCCTTTTCAGTCTGTTTGAGGCTTGTAATATCCTGCATAATTCCAAACATCCGAACAGCCTTTCCGTTATTTTCACGCGTCACTTCAATACTCTGAAAAATATGTTTTTCATTTCCGTCAGGACAGATAATTCGAAATTCGGACGCTCCTTTATTGAGACTTGAAAGAAATTCCTCCGCTTTTTGTTGGACTAAAGCCTGATCGTCGGGATGTATATGTCCTACTATATCGTTATAAGTTAATGGCACATTTTTATCCCAATTCCAAATGCGATAGACCTCATCGGTCCAACTAACAATATTGTTAAGTATATCCCATTCCCAACTTCCCAGTTCGCCAATCGATTGAGAGCGTATCAGATTTTCCACAGTCCGATGCATTTTCTCCTCGGCCTGGATTCGTTGGGACATATCACGCATCGCACCTATTATTTTTTTCCTTCCGTTTGAAACAAAACTGCCAATACTTATTTCAACCGGAATTATCGTTCCGTCTTTTCTGACCATTTTTCTTACTGGTATTCGCCGTAATTCATGTTCGTTTTCCCGTAATTCCGCTATATTTTCAAGAGTTAATTCTTTTTCGGCCGTAATATCGGCCACCGACAATTGCATAAATTCTTCTCTGGTATATCCAAGCAGATCAAGGGCGGCTTGATTCACCTCTTCATAGATGGTCGTTTCGACATCAAAGACCAAAATGGCATCCGATTCACCTTCAAAAAGCAGTTTGTATTTTTCCAGATTTTCCTGTGAAAGCGATTCAAATATTTTTCGGTCGGTAATGTCGACCATTATGACTATGAAACCATTAATATTACTCTGATCTCTGAGGGTTATAGCATTGCATGATACCCACTTTATTCGGTTATCTTTGTTGCGATTGACAAACCTGAATTCTATGTTAAAATCAGATGTTTCCTGGGCATTTTGAATCCATCGCTTGACGACAAAATCTTTATCCTCCTGATGCAGCGCCTGTTGCCAACCGTCGCCGACTAAATCTTCAGCCTTCATGCCGGTCCATTCCGTTATTTTTCTATTGACGAAAATTATAGCGCCTGTCGGATCGGCTTCGAATATTCCAAATAAGGTATTCTGAAACAGCTCCTTATACAGCATTTCAAAATTGGAAGGCTCTTTTTCCGAATCAAGCAATCTTTGAATTGGTTTGTCAGGCGATAAGCCATCATGATTTAACATTAAGCCCCCTAAAATGTCTTAAAATCTGGTCAAATATATTAT
>CAZJLX010000630.1:0-1589 GCA_964546545.1 uncultured Ignavibacteriaceae bacterium
CGGCCAGATCGATTGCCTCATCTAACAAATCGACATCTTTGTTCAGCCAGCCTTTAAGCAACAGGCCAAATATTTTGGCTTTTTTATCATCAATTTTATCAGCCCGGACAAAGATTTCTTCTATTAATCGCTCCGACGTTGTTCTATCATTTAATCTTATCAGAATGTCCGCTTTCTCGATGAGACATATTAAATAATGCTGATTGTCATTGATTTTTTTATGAATTGACAAAGCCTCTTCGATATTATCAAACGCCCGACCATAATACCCCATCCTTTTATGCGCCCGAGCCATGGTGCTGAAGAAAAAGGCGGAGTGAGGCAGGTCGGATAATTCATACGATAACGCGAGACCTTCCTTTATATATAGCAGCGAATCTTTCAGACGACCGGCTGACAACATAACATTCGAGAAGTTTTCAAGATTAAAGAGAAGTTCTTTCTGACTTCCAATATGACGATTTAATTTGACGGATTCTTCCAGGCGATCTATGGCCCGGTCAAAATCACCAATATCATGATAGACACATCCAAGATTATTTAAGGTCCGAGCCAATTCACCGGCATGACCAATTTCGCGCTGTAATTTCGCGGCCATATTAAACAGCAGCAGAGTTCGGCGATAGCGACCGCGATAATAATAAACGGCCGCCATATTGTTTAAGGTTGAGGCACAATCCTGAAAGACATTTAATTTTCGCTGGATTTTAAAAGCTTTGCGAAAACTGATTAAAGCTTCATCAAGTCGGCTACTTATCAATTCGATATTCCCGATATTATTTAAAGTATGTGATAACTCGAGTTCGTCCCCCAATTTTTGGTAAATCTGTTTCGCCTTATTAAGCCAGTTAATCCCTTCCTGATATTTCGACATCATTTTATATATATCACCGAGATCCTTATACGTTTCGGCCAGAATTTCATCGGCGGCCTGTTCCAGGGTGATCTCTTCCTTTTCATAGCTCCGGATGATTTTCAGGTAAGTTTTTTCGGCCAGCGATATCTTGCCGATTTTTTTTTGAGTGTCGGCGATCAGCATCAGAATAATGCGACAGCGATGTATATCTTTTTTTGATTTACACAACCGTTCGAGTTGCTCAAGGATATCAAATGCCTGATCATACAGGTTTTTATTTATCAATTCATTGGCACTGTCGATCGTTATATTAAAGGCACGTTCGACATTGCCGGCTTTTAAATAGAGGATCGATGCAAGAAGATTATCACCGATAATATCTTTGGCTCGATCGGCCAATATTAACCCAAATCTTTGTCTTGTGAATCGAGATAAATTTTGCTCAAGGCAAAATATTAATGGTCGACTTGTTATCTCACTATCAACATCTTTATTTATAATGCCCAGATTTTCGCTATCATTAAGATTGCCCACCACTGCCGCCAAAACGGCCTTTTTCTTTCCCGAATACGGCAAAGACCGAAATGTTTTTTTAATGGATCGATTTAATATTTTCGGTACTATAAATTCTGTTTTTCCGTTTTTAAACTCGAGTTGTCCGTTTTTCCAAAAAAGAAAATCATAATTAAAATTAATTTCGAGGATATGTCTCAGCCACTGCTTATTCTCGCCA
>CAZJLX010000631.1:0-1589 GCA_964546545.1 uncultured Ignavibacteriaceae bacterium
GGTCAGCGCTAAATAACGGAACGGAAGATGATTATTGCCATCGGCTCGGATCATGCCGGGATAAAGATGAAAGCCAAAGTGCGCTCGATTCTGGAATTAATGGGTCATGGGGTGCTCGATAAAGGCACGACCGGCGAAGGATCGGTCGATTACCCCGATTTTGCTTCCGCCGTAGCAAAATCAGTCATGTCGAGCGAATCCGAGGGCGGAGTCCTGATATGTATGACCGGTAATGGTATGGTCATTGCCGCCAATAAGATCAAAGGGATTCGCGCAACACTCTGCCTGACCAGCGACATGGCCTATTATGCACGACTGCACAATGATTCGAATGTTTTAGTACTATCTCAAAAATATACTGAGGAAGATGCACTTCCGGATATAATAAAAACCTGGCTGGTGACCGATTTTGAGGGTGGCCGCCATATTAAAAGACTCGATAAAATAAAAAATCTTGAAACCGGATAAAATTATGTCATACCTGAAAGAAAATGACCCGGAAATTTATAACGCCATCATGGGCGAGATAAATCGCGAATCGGACAAACTGGAATTGATTGCTTCGGAAAATTTTGTATCCGAGGCAGTGCTGGAAGCGGCCGGCGGTATCATGACCAACAAATATGCCGAAGGTTACCCGGGAAAACGGTACTATGGTGGCTGCGAGTTCGTCGATATCGCCGAGGACCTGGCCCGGGAGCGCGCCAAAATGCTGTTCGGCTGCGAACATGCCAATGTCCAGCCGCATTCCGGCTCACAGGCCAACATGGCTGTATATTTTACGGTCCTTGAACCGGGTGACAAGGTAATGGGGCTGGATCTCTCGCACGGCGGGCATCTGACGCACGGTCATCCAATGAATTTTTCCGGCAAGCTGTTTGAGTTTCACGGCTATCAGGTGGAAAAAGATACGGAAGTTATCGATTATGATAAGCTGATTGAAAAGGCCATAGAAATTAAACCGAAGTTGATAGTGGCCGGAGCCACAGCCTATCCCCGAATTCTCGATTTCAAAAAATTTCGCGAGGCGGCCGATAGTTGCGGCGCTTTACTGATGGTTGATATTGCGCATATTGCCGGTCTGATCGTGGCCGGTTTGCATCCCTCGCCGATACCCTACGCCGATTTTGTCTCGACGACGACGCATAAAACATTGCGCGGCCCGCGGGGTGGGATGGTCATGTGTAAAGAAAAATATGCCGCCGATCTGGATCGGACGATTATGCCCGGTATTCAGGGCGGCCCGCTGATGCATATTATCGCCGCCAAAGCGGTCGCCTTTAAGGAAGCATTATCCGACGAATTTAAAAAATACCAGCAACGGATTATTGATAACGCCCGAACGATGGCCGAGGAGTTAAAAAATCGGGGATATCATATCGTCTCCGGCGGAACCGATACACATCTCTTTTTGATGTCGTTTATCGATCGCGATTATTCCGGCAAAAAGGTCGAAAAGGCGCTGGACAAGGCCGGGATTACGGTCAACAAAAACACGGTTCCGTTTGATACGCGAAAACCGTTTGTTACTTCAGGCATACGAATCGGAACTCCGGCTCTGACGACACGCGGAATGGATGTGGCGGAGA
>CAZJLX010000632.1:0-828 GCA_964546545.1 uncultured Ignavibacteriaceae bacterium
ATTCCTTCAAAAAGATGCGACCGTCAATCTGGTGGCGGTACAGTCGGAGCAGTTTTCGCAGGAAGTCGAATTGGGGAAATCGGCCTTTTTTGATCTGACGCTGGAACTGTTCAGTGGTGTCAGTAATACCTTCACGCTCGAAGTGGTCAATCTTCCGGAGCAGATCAGCCGCTATTTTAAATCATCCTCGGGCACGGTTCGTCTGCGCCAGGTCAAATTCACCGAAAGTAGTCGCACCAAGCAGGCGGTTTTGGAGGTGACTCTTCCGGATCGAGCAAGCGATGAAGTTCTGATGGACAAACCAATTCCATTTTATGTGGTGGCGGTCCCCAATGATAAAACAGATTTATTTAAGGATATCCGTTCCCGCATATGGAGCGAAAAAGAACTGGCTGAGCTTGAAATCGGGTCGGTAAAACTTGAACTGGTGCCGCGCGGCAAAGGCGAATTAATTGTACGGGCACCGCAGTTGTATCATTCGATATTACCGGATGAAACGGTCGAGGTGAGTCTCGACCTGTATAACGAGGGCAGTCGGCGTCTTGATTATCTTGAGGTCAAGGCCGATCCGCCGCTGGACTGGATCAAGGAAATCGAGCCGGCCAATATTACATCGCTTGATATAAGCGAGGAAAAAAGAGTTAATCTGAAATTTACACCTCCACCCGATGTGTCAGTCGGCAAGTACGAGGTCAGAATACAAACCTCCGGTTTATCCAACGGTCAGCCAATTACCGCCAGTGACAAAACTGTTACAATCGAAATCCGGGCGGAAACCAATTTGCTGGGCACGGCCGCTATTGTAATATTTATACTGGTCGTCGTGGA
>CAZJLX010000632.1:838-1585 GCA_964546545.1 uncultured Ignavibacteriaceae bacterium
GGAAGCGATTAATCTGACCAAGCGTTATGAGGATGGTGTTCTGGCATTGGATCATGTTTCATTTTCCATTCAACCGGGGCAAATATTCGCTCTTTTGGGCGGTAATGGCGCCGGTAAAACAACCACCATCAATCTTTTCCTGAATTTTCTGGAACCAACCGAGGGCGAGGCGCGCATCAATAATTACATTACGCATAAAGAACCTTTATTGGCCAAACAACATATTGCTTTTGTCTCGGAAAATGTCATGCTTTATTCCAATTTCAGCGCCTTGCAGAATCTTGATTATTTTGCGCGCCTGGGCGGTCGGACCGATTATTCGATGAACGATTATCGGGATGTTTTGTTGCGGGTCGGTCTTCCCGATGAAGTCCATAATAAGAAACTAAAAAGCTATTCAAAAGGTATGCGACAGAAATGCGGTATCGCTATTGCCATACTAAAAAACGCCGATGCGATCCTGCTCGATGAACCAACTTCAGGTCTTGATCCCAAAGCCGGACATGATTTCATTCATTTGATAAAATCCTTAAAGGATGAGAGCAAGGCAATTTTAATGTCGACCCATGATATATTTCGAGCCAGAGAAATCGCGGATATTGTCGCAATAATGGATCAGGGAAGGATTATCATGCAGCAATCAGCGGATGAAATCGCCGGTAAGGATCTTGAGCAGTTGTATATGCAGTACATGGCCGGAGGTGGTGAACAATCCGACAAGCCGGGAGGGGTCGATGCTGAAACTTA
>CAZJLX010000633.1:0-1580 GCA_964546545.1 uncultured Ignavibacteriaceae bacterium
CCCTCCTTTTAGGGCTGATTGTCGGGATAATGCGTATATCAAGAATGAAACTCGTTAGTAATATTGCCGGTATTTATATTAATGTGTTGCGCGGAATTCCGCTTCTGGTTCAGATATTCTTTATTTATTTCGGGCTGGGCAGTTTACTTAGCCTGGATCGTTTCACGGCCGGCGTTCTGGCGGTCGGAATCTGTTATTCGGCCTATCTGGCCGAGATTTTTCGCTCCGGAATCGAAGCTATCTCGCATAGTCAGTATGAGGCGGCCATTTCACTGGGAATGACCCGATTTCAGGCGCTTCGATATGTTATTATACCGCAGTCGTGGCGGATAGTTATCCCGCCGATTGCCAATGAATTTATCGCTTCCCTGAAAGATTCCTCGCTGGTTTCAATAATCGGAATGCGCGAATTAACCCGCGCCGGACGGGAATACTATTCGCAGTATTTTGTCGATTTCCAGACCTGGCTTTTAGTTGGTCTGATTTATCTGGCAATGACTGTCAGCCTATCCCGGCTGGTTAAATATCTGGAAAAGTTTTATGCGGTCAAAGGATTCGGGAGTCGACAGGCATGATAATTAAAATAATTAATTTAACCCGCCGGTTTGGCGACATAAAGGCGGTCGATAATATCTCGCTGGACATCGAAAAAGGTGAAGTTCTTGTAATAATCGGCCCCTCCGGTTCGGGCAAATCAACTTTCCTGCGCTGTCTTAACGCGCTGGAAGATTTTGATGAGGGCAAAATTATTATCAACAATATGGTCGTGGATAAAAGCCGCAAAAATATTCATGATCTGCGGCTGGAAGTCGGAATGGTTTTCCAGCAGTTTAACCTTTTCCCCCATTTGACTGTATTGGAAAACATAAGCCTGGCGCAAAAAGTAGTGCGCAAACGGAATAAAAAAGAATCGGCGCAAAGAGCACATGAGCTTCTTGAATCGGTCGGTCTGCTGGATAAAACCGAAGCTTATCCCGCTGAGCTTTCGGGCGGGCAAAAACAGCGAGTGGCCATTGCCCGGGCGCTGGCGATGGATCCGGAGGTTATGCTGTTCGATGAGATCACTTCGGCGCTGGACCCGGAGATGATCGGCGAGGTGCTGGAAGTGATGAAAGCTCTCGCGGCGCAGGGTAAAACGATGCTGATTGTGACACATAAGATGAGTTTCGCGCGAGATGTGGCCGACCGGATTATATTTATGGAGGAGGGAAAGATTATTGAGCAGGGTCAACCGGCGCAGATTCTGGATAATCCGACACGACAAAGAACCAGAGATTTTTTAAAGAATATTTAATCAGGGCAGATTTTATGTCGACAAATAAAATATTTGGAAAGAATATGGACTTTATGCGTTTAAAAATAAGAATGAATAAACAAAGTCTTCACTTCCCGATAATTATTGCATTAGCAGTAATATTTTTTCTCTCTGGCGACAATCTGTTTGCAAAGAATTATTCGCTAACATCGTCGCCCAACATGAATAAAATACCAAATAAGCTGGTTGACAGAATACTCTCCCTGCCGGCAGAAAACAAATTAAAGGTTTGGATTCTTTTTACGGATAAAGGCATTTTTGATAA
>CAZJLX010000634.1:0-1578 GCA_964546545.1 uncultured Ignavibacteriaceae bacterium
GTCGAAGCCGAGGTTTATGGTCTGGCAATGATGCTGATGACTATGATTTTGTGGCTGGCGTTGATATATTATGAAAAAAGAGATACCCCGGCCGGGCGCAGAATTATCATCCTGGCCTGCTATCTGGCTATGCTCGGGATCGCGGTTCATTTAACAACCTTCCTGATTATGCCGGTGGCCGCAATATTTTTTATCCTGAAAAAGGATGCCCCTCAAAAAGCCTGGATTGTCCTCTGCAGTTTTTTAGTCTTTGAACTGCTGGCGATGATTCTGTTCTCGAACGGTCGCGGCGGATATTCGATGTTTGTCCTGGCCTCGATTGTCTTTATGCTGATTACCGCATATTTGGTCTATAAACATATTAACTGGCCGGTCCTGATATCAATCGGGGCCTTTTCGATGGTGATGATCGGTTATTATCAATTCGTTTATGGCCTAATCATCGGCGCTCTTTTGATGATACTATTGTCAGTCTTTTACCGTAAGTCGGACTGGAAAACCGGCCTGGCTATCCTGCTGGCCGCTTTTATGGGTTATTCATTTCATCTCTTTATCCCGATCCGCTCGGCGCATAATCCGCGAATAGATGAAAACAATCCCTCGCGTAATTTCAGCATGGCGCCCTGGGCTTTCTTTGACGGGCAGAATGAAACTTTTATCAACTATCTCGACCGCAAACAATACGGCTCGGAGTTGATGGTCGAACGGTCGTTTAATAGACGCGGCACCTGGGCGCACCAGTTTGGACGCCACGCCCACATGGGCTTTTGGTCCTACTTTGAGGAACAGTACGGTCTGACTCCAATTTTTGGAATTGTTTTTTTAGTCGGTCTTTTTGGAGTATACCTTTGTATCAGGCGGAAAGTGGAGGTCGGCTTGCCCTTCCTGATATTACTTTTATTAGGTACCGTCGGCCTGGTGCTTTATATGAATTTCGCTGACGGTATCAAATACAACGCGCAAACCGGTGACGCTTATCTTGAGGTCCGTAATCGAGATTATTTCTTCACGCCCGGGTTCGCCTATTTCGGGCTGGCTCTCGGTCTTGGTGCGGCCGCTTTAATGGAACTGGCGCGCCGTAAATTTTCATCTAAAAATCTTGAGATGTATAAAAAACCGGCTATGGCGACTGTCATGCTTCTGATTTTAACGCCCGGATTCGCGCTGGCAAACAATTATTTCGAAAATGACCGGTCCCTCAACTATTATCCCAAAACGTATTCTGAAAATATTCTGGACACCTGCGAGAAAGATGCCATTCTGTTTACGTCGGGCGATAACGATACCTTCCCCCTCTGGTGCGTACAGGAGGTATACGGCTATCGTAAAGATGTCCGGGTCGTCAATCTGTCGCTGTTTAATACCGATTGGTATGTATGGCAGATGAAAAATCAGTACAATGTGCCTATCTCCCTTAACGAGAACCAGATCGTCTGGAACACTTATGAAGTTAACGGCCGACCGGTTCGCCGACCGGAAGAATCGTTCATTGACCGACCGAGGAAGCGAAGAACCTATCTTATCCCGCTTCCCTTTGAGGGTCGCGTGGTTAAACTTCAGGATATGATGGTGGACGAA
>CAZJLX010000635.1:0-905 GCA_964546545.1 uncultured Ignavibacteriaceae bacterium
GCGTCAGGCAGTACACGCTTCTGGTCAATATGGGACTGGATATCGAAATAGAAGCGGTCGATTCGCAATTCATAACTTTTAACTGCCATCTGATTACGGTCGGCTCCAATCCTTATAATTATGCCAATCGATACCGGATAGAGAAAAATCTTCCGGCGCGAATCGACAATATTCCCGGCAAGAATAATTCGGTGTATCAGCTTTTAATCGCGCCCCGGCGGGAAGTTCAGATTGATACATCCTGCGCGTATCGTCCTGATATCGAGGGTCAGTACAATATGGATCCGACCGCATATTTTGACCTCTATTTTGTCAAAGGCTCACTGGGTGATTACCACTGGAATAGTGTTAAAGGCTATCTTGAGATTGAGTACCGCTCGTTCCGGGAAGCGCTCGAGATTAACGCCCCGGGGAAAATGAATTATTATCTCTGTCCCTGTGCGGCGACATCGCTCAACTGGGACAAACGATTCGGATATGCTATCGATCCGGGACGGGGCAATATCTACAGTATTTATACTCATGAATTCGTCTCGACCGACGCGTTGCTGGCGAATCTTTTACAGTTGTACCGGCTCTGGGGATATGCGCCGCCCTTTCTGGCCGAAGGTTTTGCCGGATATTTCGATTTTATGCCGTACAAGATTAAAAAATTAAAAAAGGCCGGAAAAATTCCGAGATTAAAAACGCTGTTGACGACGGCCGGATATCATGCGGCGGACCCGATTACGGCGGAGGTGACGGCGGCCTCGTTTATGAGGTATTTAGCCGATAGTTACGGTATCGGGCGTTTTCGCAAGATGTATGATAAATCCGACGATTTGACCTTGCTGAAAAATATAGAGACCTTTTATGAAATGCCTTTGGATACGCTTGAACAGCGATGGCTGTACTATGTCGATACT
>CAZJLX010000635.1:915-1569 GCA_964546545.1 uncultured Ignavibacteriaceae bacterium
GAGCTTCGGCTCTTTTCCAGTTCGACGTACAGACGGAATATCTCGAACAGATGTTAAAATATGATGAAACGCGATTCGATTCGATCGACACCCGGACCAAACTTGCGACCGTTTATTATCAAAGCGGGCGATATTATGATGCTCTGGACGGTTTCAAGGAACTGGCGGCCCTTGAACCGGAGAAAGCGATTACCCGGCAGATAGTCGGCAACCTTTATCTGGTAACCGGCGAGTATGACAAAGCCTGGCAAATGTTCGATTCGGCCTATGCTCTCGACAGCAATATCACCACCTCACGGCTGGTTCAGGCGCGAGTTCTGGCGATTCGCGGCGATACGACCCGGGCGATCGAGCTGGCCGAAGAGTTTTATCCGAGGGAGCAGTCGACAGCGGGAAAAATCGAGTATCTGTTATTTTTGGGCCGGCTGTACGCCTTGCCCGGAAGTAATTATAATCTCGAACAATCGAAAATATATCTGACCGATGCGACAATCTGGGCGGCTGATATGATCGCCAAGCAGCCGGATGACCCGGCGTATAAACTTCGGGTTGGTCTGGCCTATCTGGGTCTGAAACAGTACTATGAAGCGCAGCCCTATCTTGATTTGGCACTTTTCACCGAGTTTCGGGCGTATCATCTCGGTCGGACATTGC
>CAZJLX010000636.1:0-1564 GCA_964546545.1 uncultured Ignavibacteriaceae bacterium
CAGCCCAACCATTTTATATATTTGTCATTGAACTCTATTCCGCGAGGTGTAATTAAGCCTGTTTGTAGTTCATCTTTTCCAACGCTGTTCCAGCAGTTTTGTGTCTGGCCGCCGGCTCAACCACAAATCCACCCGATGAAACAGCGCCGCAGGTACCGATCGATATCTGAGGAAAGATCGATACTTTGAATCCCTGTTTTATTGCATGTTGATTCGCTTTTACCAAAAATTCGGAAAACTGCCGGGTGACCAAACATTGCGAGGAAATATCGGAACAGGAATTGTTAAATTGCGTTACATGACCAAAATATGTCGATATATTTTTTTTTCTATGCAACCCCCGTCTTTTAAAATCCTCCAGCAGTTCGGGGATGTTGTCCGCGTTTCGTTTATCAATATTTATCCGGATCGAGACAGTCAGCGGTAAATCCTCGGTTATAAAACCAAGATTCTCCATAATCCTGTCATAAGTCCCGCCGCCCGATTTTAACGGGCGGCGTCTATCATGGACTTCCGGGGGGCCATCGATCGTTACCTGCAGGAAAGTGACACTGTTTTTTATCAGAAAATCGATATTCTTACGGGTCAAAAGATAACCGTTGGTTATCATCCCGGCATGATATTTACTTTCTTTGGAATCGCAGATCGCCTTAAACATTTTGCTCAGCCGGGCAATGATATCCTTCGCCAGCATCGGTTCGCCGCCATACCAGGTGACAGTGAAGGCCGATTTTTCATTGATCCGTTCCTCACATAATTTGATAATATTGTCGCAGACCTCGTCGGACATCACGCCGCCCTGATCCGCGGGCAGAGAGTGGATGCTTTTATCCTCATAGCAGTAATCACAGGCGAAATTGCAGTTAAGTGTCGGGATAATCGTCAGACCGAAACCGTTATTGCCGAATCGGGCGCGGTAATGCCCCGCGCGAAGAGCATCCAGTTCATCAGCATTTTCGGGGATCAAAAAACCACCCTTTTTCAAATCGGCCAGAAGTTTTTCGCAATCTTCGGGAAAACCATCGCCGTTACCCTCGGCCAGCTTGAGATATTTACCATAATTTACTTCATCCATCTCACCCAGCCCGCAGGTCATCGCATTAAACGCCAGCCTTTGGCCGTTTTCGAGTTTGACAAAGTGGTTGTAGCGTGATGCTTTCAACGATTCGGTCATATTCTATCTCCCAAATATTTATTCTATTTCTTTCCCGGGGCGGGATGAGAGACTCACCTCTAACATCCCGACCCGGCGGCTTCAACATCGAGACCGAGAGGTCAAGTTGGGAATCCTACTACACCGCGATTTCGAAATATCTGTATTGCAACCATTGTGCCAAAATTGAACAGAGGTGGCCGGAAAAGTGTAAGGTGTTGTCGGATATGACAATATCAGACATTTGTGATTCGAAGAGAAAGAGGATATTATATGTCCTGTCTCGCAGGGTTCGAGATATTTGTCGAATCAACTCGCAAGGTTCGAGCGTGGATATACGAATCTATTATGTTTGGGATATTATCTATTCGTCGGCGAGGCCGAATTTTTTAATCCAGTTGCGGATAGTCG
>CAZJLX010000637.1:0-1560 GCA_964546545.1 uncultured Ignavibacteriaceae bacterium
GCCTGCTTATTGTGGTTGGTGTGGCGCTGGATACTTTGCAGCAGATCGAATCGCACCTTCTTATGAGGCATTATGACGGCTTTATGAAAAAAGGCAAGATTCGAGGGAGATCATACTAATGAATTTTATATTTCTGGGTCCGCCGGGATCGGGGAAGGGTACTCAGGCGAAAAGAGTCTGTGAAGAATTAAATATTTTGCATCTGTCAACCGGCGATGTTCTCCGCGAAGCGGTGAAAAACGGAACCGAACTTGGCAAAGAAGCTAAAAAATATATGGAGGCCGGTGATCTGGTCCCGGATCAGTTGATTGTCGGTTTGATTGAAGACAAACTCAAAGGCGGCGAACTGGATCGCGGTTTTATTCTTGATGGCTTTCCACGGACGGTTCCGCAGGCTGATGCTTTGAAAGAAATGTTTGTCAAAAATAACAAGGCGGTCGATAAGGCTATTTTGCTGGATGTTTCCGATGAAGAGGTTATCAATCGTCTTTCCGGGCGGTTCTATTGTCCCAAATGCAATGCCGGATATAATTACCCGGCCAAAATGCCCAAAGCGGAAGGCGTTTGCGATAATGACGGCGAAAAATTATTACGCCGTCCGGATGACGAACCGGACGTGGTTGAAAACAGACTGAATGTTTATAAAAAACAGACCGAGCCAATTGTTAATTTTTATCAGAAGGAATCAATCCTCATTAAAGTTAATGGTGAAGGTGATATAAACGAAATTTTCAGACAACTGCTTGAGGTTGCCAGAAAAGCGTAACGGGGCATGATTATTATTAAAACCGATGCTCAAATTGAAATTATGCGTAAAGCGGGTCGTATTGTGGCGGAAACGTTAAAGGTCGTGGAGAAGATTATCAGACCCGGGATTACGACCGCCGAGATTGATCACCTGGCGGAGGAATACATCCTTTCCTGTGGCTCAAAACCAGGTTTTAAAGGATATCGCGGTTTCCCCGCGACAGCTTGCATCTCCATCGATGAAGAGGTCGTGCATGGGATTCCGGGCGAGCGTGTTCTTAAAGAGGGGCAGATCGTATCGGTTGATTTGGGGAGTATTGTTGACGGTTATTATGGCGATTCGGCGGCAACTTTCCCGGTTGGGGAAATTTCCGAAGAAAAAAAGAAACTTCTTGAGGTTACCAAACGTTCATTGGAAGTCGGTATAGAACAGGCCAGAGCCGGTAACAAACTGGGCAAAGTTTCGGCGGCGATACAGAAATATGTCGAGGCGGCCGGATTTTCGGTTGTCCGTGATATGGTTGGTCATGGCATCGGGCGGAAACTTCACGAAGATCCGCAGGTGCCGCATTTTGGCCCGGAGGAGTCCGGTCCGGTACTGGAAAAAGGAATGGTGCTGGCGATAGAACCGATGGTGAATGTCGGCGATTATAATATTAACCAGAAACCTGACGGTTGGACAATTGTGACGGCCGACGGTTCGGCTTCGGCTCATTTTGAACATACGGTGGCCATTACCGATAACGGCGCCGAAATATTAACGATAAGTTAGGAAATAGATGCCAAAAGAAGAGACAATACAGGTCGAGGGAA
>CAZJLX010000638.1:0-1551 GCA_964546545.1 uncultured Ignavibacteriaceae bacterium
AGAATTTTATTTATCAGAACAGGGGAGATAATAATGAAAGATAAATGCGAAAATAACCGGATCGATTCCGTTTGTGACAGCCTGAGCCGGGAATCGATTGAGTTAATCGATTTTGACGAAGTAAAAAGTCTTCTGCAGCAATATCAGCTTTCGCGAAAAGATATGGAGCGGACGCAAACTGAACTGGATTATATCAAGAATGAATATCGGTCACGTATCTACGGGATGCTCAAGGCTGTTATGGCCTGTCGTCACAATGCCGAAAATGCCGAGATATTGACATCTCTGTCGACAGAACTTGGCGAGATTGAATCGGCCGCGCTGGTCAAGCTGTACCGCCGCGTGACGGCCAAATTTCGCTCATGTTTTCCGGGCAGCTTCAAGTATCTGACCCCGCTTTCGACCGTCAATCGAAAAGAGAATTGGGAGGAGTTTAAAATATAATTGTGGGCGACTTTTGTCCCCGGGCGATGCGGGTCCTGACCCCGCCCTGACACCCAAAAATAAGGAGATATTATGTCGGTAAGAGACCAAAATCTGGAAACGGTGGCGCCACTTCTGGCGACCTTCGATATATCGCAAACCGCCGGAGTCGATGACCTGGCGGACAGCAACATCGGTCAGGCAGTCAAGCTGACGGGGGATTACGAGGTCGGTCCGTGCGATGATGAATCGATCCTTCTGGGAAAACTGGTGGCGCTGACTTTGTCGGATAATGACAACGGTCAACGCAAGGCGACGGTACAAATCGGCGGAATCTGCCGTCTGGCGATCACAACCACTTACCCGACCGTTGGTGATCGGGTCGTCGGCGGTGCCAGCGGGACGGTCAAGCAGGCGCCGGCCCTGACCGGTGATGATCCGGCGGGCGGAAATATCGCGCGCGGAACGGTCCTGGAAGTCAACGGCACAACTGATTGTACTATTCTTTTAAATTAAGGGAGGCAGATTGTGGATTTTAATACATTTGTGCAGTCGAATCTGAAGGACGATGAAAGTGTCGATTTGACCGAACGGGAAATAAGGGGAGCGGTCGATCTGTCACGGGCGGCCGAAATTACGGTCGATAAGGATCTGTATCTTGAAGCGGAAAATCGTGGTATGACCATTTCGGAGCTTCTGGAGACGGCCGAGTATGATCCCTCCGCGCCCGACTCGCCGCTGGATGCCTTTGAACGACAACTGGCTCTGGCCGGGATTCGTCTTGGCGGCAAAAATCCGACGTTGGTCGAGCAGTTTTATCAGAAGGCGCCGAGCCTGATGCCGGAATTTATGCTGCGCGAGATTAAGAAGGGTCAGGCGATGCGGCCGGAACTGTCGACGATAATCGCCAATTCGACCACGATTAATAATAATCGTTATACTCCGTTTCATATCGATACTTCGTCGACCGATAAGTTCTCTCTGCGACCGATTGGCGAGGGCAGCGAGATTCCGCATCTGCTGGTGACCGAGCAGAATCATTCGATCAATGTCCCGGAATATGGCCTGGGTCTTAAGGCAAGTTATAAATCACTGCGCTATCGGACGACGGCGCAGTTCCGGGTTCTT
>CAZJLX010000639.1:0-1546 GCA_964546545.1 uncultured Ignavibacteriaceae bacterium
GCTCAGAATAATTAAGGAAAAATTGAGAATTCTGACCGGCTTTCAGTATGAATCGGTGAAAATATACGGATTAAGTGAAGAAAATGAGAAACAGATTCGTGATAGCTCAGGAATTTCAATCCGCCGAAAACTATTTGTCCAGATTATCCGGGATTCACGATTGGACCTGTTTGTTCCCAAAGAGGGTTCGGTTACAAATCTGGCGGTCGAATATATCGGCGGTTTTCTTGGAGGGGATGATTCCTTTTACAGGATTGAAGCCAGTTGGTCACGTTACCAGCGTTTTTGGCCCGGTTGGATCGCCGCCACGCGAATCAAAGGGGGATTTGTTCAACCGATTAACAAGCTGGAATTAGTACCATCCGGGGATCGATATTTTATCGGCGGGGCCAATACTATCAGAGGCTTTACGGAGAAAGACCTGGGACCTAAATCTGAAAATAATAATCCTATCGGGGCCGATATGATTATTATTTTAAATCAGGAGATGAGATTCCCGATCTTTGGCAAATTTTGGGGGAGTATTTTTGCCGACATCGGTAACGGATATAAAAACCGGAATGACATAAAATTTAACAATCTGGCCATTTCGTATGGTTTTGGAGTGCAGTTTATCTCGCCGGCCGGACCGATTCGTCTGGATTATGCTCGTCGGGTGCGAGTAAAGGGAATAGAACCGGGTCATAAATTTCATTTTACCATTCTTTACGCCTTTTAAATATATATCCGTATAATCTGAATAATGGTCAATGTTGACAAAAAAGTATAGTTGACTATATTAATCCCGCTTTGGGATGAATTAACAAGAGGTAGGTGATTTGAAGCAGGTATATCTTGACAACAACAGCACGACTCCGCTGGATGAACGGGTTCTGGAAGTTATGCTTCCTTATCTAAAAGAGAAATACGGTAATGCCAGTTCGGTCCATAATTTTGGGCGGGAAAGTAAAACCGGAATGGAGGAGGCTCGTGAAAAGATCGCCGAATTAATCGGCGCTGAATCGTCGGAAATTTATTTTACTTCGGGTGGAACGGAATCCGATAACATTGCCCTGATAGGCAGTGCCAACGCCAACAAAAATAAAAAAGATCATATTATCGTTTCGGCTATCGAACATCATGCGGTTCTTGAGGCGGCCAAGTATCTCGGCAAAAATGGCTATAAAGATGAATATGTCGGAACGGATAAACAAGGTATCGTTTCGCCTGATGAATTAAGGGAAAAAGTGACTGATAAGACCTCGGTGGTTTCAATCATGCATGCCAACAACGAGGTCGGAACAATTCAGGATATCCCCCGACTGGCCGAAATCGCCAAAGAAAAAGGGGCGTTATTTCATACCGATGCCGTTCAGTCGGCAGGAAAGATAAAAGTAAATGTCAAGGATTTGAATGTAGACATGCTGTCCATGTCGGGTCACAAAATTTATGGTCCCAAAGGCAGTGGTATTATTTATATCCGCCGCGGGGTTAAAATTACGCCGCTCTTCTATGGCGGTCACCATGAAAAGAAACGCCGCCCGGGAACGGAGAATGTTCCGGCGAT
>CAZJLX010000640.1:0-1531 GCA_964546545.1 uncultured Ignavibacteriaceae bacterium
AAGTGTTTTCTGAAGAATCGGTGTCCGCTCAAAAGGTTCTTCGGGAGCGGAATAATTGCTTTTGGCGCGATATTCGGCATAATCATCTCCGAGATAGCTTTCCCAGTCGACATCAGCCATCTTGGGATCGATTTCGTCCACTTTCTCTTTTAGAATCTCTTCTCGATCGTCTCCCTCTTCCGTTTCGACCGGTTCGACTTCATCGATCTCTTCGAGCATAGGATTCACCGACAATTCATGGCGCAGAGTCTGCTCCAGTTTCAGAATGGGCATCTGGAGCATTTTTAGCGATTGGATTAATTGCGGCGCCAGAGTTTGTGATAATTTTAGCTGTAATCCGAGTTTCATTTCTAACCTGTTGTTTTAAATCGGGTTTGCCCCTTGTTTCTCCTGCTTTAATTATATCCTTTATCGGTCTTAAACCTTCGCAATTTTAGAAACAGTGGCCGCTAAAATCAGTGCAATCATATATTATACGTAATCTGTTCAGAAATCAGCTTAATTGAGCTTAAATTTTTCACCCAAATATATCTTCCTTGCCTCGGGATCTTCCGCCAGAAATTGCGATGTACCAGATTTAAGAATTTTTCCTTCGCACATTATATAAGCCCGGTCGCAAATTGACAACGTTTCCCTGACATTATGGTCAGTTATTAATACGCCCAGTCCTTTTGCGGTCAGGCGCTTGATATTATTTTGAATATCTTCAACCGCAATCGGGTCGATTCCAGCGAAAGGTTCATCGAGCAACATATATTGCGGCTCAAGAACCAGGGCGCGGGTTATTTCCACGCGACGTCGCTCACCACCCGAAAGAGAGTATGCTTTTCTTTTTCGCAGATGATCGATATCGAGTTCTTCAAGCAGGTTGTCGAGCCTCTTTTTTTGCTCTTTTCGGGGGATTTTACGCATTTGTAGAACGGCTCGAATATTGTCTTCAACCGATAATTTTCTAAAAACAGAAGTTTCCTGAGCTAAATAGCCGATTCCCAAACCGGTTCGTTTGTACATCGGAAGATGTGTAATATTGCGGTCGCCGAAATAAACATCGCCGCCATTGGGACGGATAAAACCTATTATCATATAAAAGGTTGTCGTTTTTCCGGCGCCATTTGGTCCCAACAAGCCAACTATTTCTCCGGGAGTGACTTCGACCGAAACGCCATCAACAACATTCCTTTTCTTATATTTTTTAATCAGATTTGAAGAACTAAGTGTTTCCATATACATATAATATAAGACAAATATAGTAAGTGACAATAAAATTTTTACCATTTCAGCATATTATTTGCTTAAGAGGATTAAATTGATTATTATCCAACCCTAATAGCCGAAATATGAACTAAATATTAAGAAGTTGAGGAAACTGATGAGACGATTTTTAATGATCTTTCTGTTACCGATGATAATGATTTCCTGCTCGCGGTCTGAAATAGATATGTTCGAAAAGGGAATGCAGGATCTCAATTTAGGCAATATATCCTCCGCACTGGAGAAGTATGAGGCTATTATTGAAAAATATCCCGAATCG
>CAZJLX010000641.1:0-1530 GCA_964546545.1 uncultured Ignavibacteriaceae bacterium
ATCTCTCAAAACCGGGAGCGGCAGGCCGATTTTATGGTCGATTCTATAACCGGCTCGCTGGTTCAATTTTATCGCGGCGATGAATTATTAAGCGAAGTTATCATCGGGAAACTAGCCCCCAATCGCACTCATACTTATATCAGGAAACCCGGCTCGAACGACGTTTTTCTGGCCGAGGGAATGCTCAGTTTTACCTTTGTTCGTCAGCGTACACAATGGCTCGATAAAACCATCCTGGCTCTTAATCCTGACTTTTTAACTTCGATTGAGGTCATACATCCTAAAAGTAGTTTTAAACTGACGCTGCATGATTCGCTTTATTATCTGGCCAAAAAACCTTATAAAGACTCTGTTTTGGCCGATTCCAATCAGGCCAAGCTGTATTTCCATCGCGCCAGCGATCTTATAGCCAACGACTTTGCCAGCGCAATCGACAGCGGTCTGATTAATTTCGACAAACCCGCCCTGATTATTAAACTGACTCAGTATGATAAAGTCGTGCAGACGATTGAATTCGCCGAATTAAAAGAAGGCAACAGCCGAATATACTGCCGCAAACCGGGAAATGATGAGGTCTATGTCATATACCAGAGTCGTTTTGCCAACCTTAATCGAGACTTTGACATATTCCTCCCCTGATTTTATCATAGATTGCCTGATATACATTCTTGATTCTTTTAAATGAATTGTATATATTTCATATATATCATTTTAAACAAGGAGGTTTTATGGCATCATTTATCATGGCCCTGGGCATAAATCCGAGCGCGAAAAAAATGCATACCGATTTGCCGGCCAAAATAAACGAATCGCTGGAAGCTTTTCCCCGCAATAATGTCAAGATTGAATCGCTTTTTGCCACGCTGGGGCGTTATGATTATCTGGCCCTGTTCAGCGCCGAGGACCAAACGGCCGCCTTTAAAATCGCATCCGAAATCAATACTATGGGTATTCTCGAAACCGAAACCTGGCCGGTCATCGCTTACGACGATTATACCAAGCTCTTTATGTAATTTCTCTTATTATTCGGTTGAATTTATCGAACGGATTCTCTATTTTTCCTCCAATCTTGAAACGACTGGAGGAACCAATGGCCAGACAATCTATTGTATTATTAGTCGGTTTATTATTTGTATCCCGGATACTTTCGGCGGCCACCGGCGATATTGTCGCTCAATTCCCGACACCCGGTAATTGCCCGACCGGACTGACCTATGATAGCAAATATTTCTGGGTCGCCGATCGCAAATCGGATTCTTTGTATCAGATAAACCCGCAGAACGGTAAAATTAATAAGAGCCTGATCGCCCCCGGCTACCAAATCGAGGGCCTGACCGGTGAGGGTAAATATCTCTGGGCGCTTGATATCGAAGAAAATGCTATTTTCAAATTAAACCCGGAATCCGGCGTGGCGGAGAAAACCATATATGCACCCTGCAGTCGTCCGCAGGGTCTCGCCTGGGATGGCCAATATCTCTGGGTCGCCGATTATAAAGAGGACAAACTGTTTCAAATCTCCACCGAAGACGG
>CAZJLX010000642.1:0-1526 GCA_964546545.1 uncultured Ignavibacteriaceae bacterium
TGGCCTATCTCCAAATTTTTTGACCGACACTATTTTTGTTATTCCGGGTGTGATCAATTCAATAGTTATTACGCCTGATTCGGCCAATGTCTCTATCGGTGACTCGATCCAGTTCAGCGCGGTCGGATATGATGCCAACACTAACGTAATTGATGCCGGGACGATAACCTGGGATATACTGGGGCGTTCCGGCAATATTAACTCGTCGGGGCTGTTTATTGCCAGTAAACCGGGTCTGGCAAAAGTAGTCGCGACCAGCAGTGTCGGTTCTAAAACCGATACGACCGGATTTATTGATGTCGAAGAGTTATATCTGACGACAATATTCCCGGGCGATCAGACGCTTCGCCCGGCTCAGAATAATAAAACCATACTCGCTTTTCGGATTGAAAACTATTTTGACGTCGATAAGGCGATTGAAGGATTTATATTACGCGATGTCTCGATCGGCAACGGCAGTACCGTCGAACTTCTTTCAAATATCGATTCATTATATTTGTACTATGATAAAAACAATGATTCACTTCTGACCGCCGCCGACAGTTTAATAGCATCGATTGAATATAATCTTGACTCTCTTGATCTCTCATTTGCGCCGGTACTGATAAATCCCGATTCGGGAAAGACATTTCTCGTTGCAGTAAAATCGACGCTCTATCCGCATGACGGTGACTCGCTTGATATTATGCTAATCACCGCGTCGGATATTATGACTTCAGATCTGACGGTAGTCGCCGGGCCGGACACTGTCAATTCATTCGGCGTCGGCATATTTGATGGCATGATATCCGGACAGATAGATCAAGTATTGACCGGGACGACAGATATTCAGCCGGCCGATTCGGTCTGGCATCTTTTGACGATAGATATTCCGCGTAACGGATATTTGGCCGACACTCTAAAAATATTCAGCATAAAAAATAACGGTTCGGCGAATTATGATGATTTTGATTCATTGATACTGTACCGAGATGACGGTGATGACAACTGGGGCGGCGCACTAAATGAAAACAGAATTGGGATACTTAATTTCACCGGCGACAGGTGGAGTCGAAGTGGTCTGGCGGCAACTCTGGATTCCCAGACCAATCGTTTTTATGTCGGTGGTACAGCCGCAGCTTTTCCCTCAAACGGGGCCACCATCGCCTTCTCCGTTCCAATAAACGGTCTGGAAGTAAGTTCCGGCAATGACGGGCCGATCGATAGTGCCACTATTCCGCTTGATACTATCACAATCAGCATCTCGGAGATGATCGCGATCGATACCGCAAGTCTGAACGGTGACACTCTTATTCCGGGTAGCATCAGCGAGCCTCTTCTGGCCCTTGAACTGACCAACAGCTATGCCGCAGCCGTCGGACTGGATAGTCTGAAAATAACCGTACAATTGACCGATTCGTCGGGTGCAACTCAGGCGCAGCTTGACAGCCAGATTGACAGTCTGTTGTTATATGTTAATCGTGATAGTGATTTTTCAAATATCAGTGCCAATGATTCACTGTTGGCGATCGGAATAGTAACCGACG
>CAZJLX010000643.1:0-1524 GCA_964546545.1 uncultured Ignavibacteriaceae bacterium
CCCCAACCTTCTGGTCCGTAGCCAGACGCTCTATCCAATTGAGCTATGGGCGCATTTCAAGCGAAAGGTAAATAACATAATATTCTACACTTGTCAATCAAAAAGAGTAGAAGGCAATTTAAATTCTGGACCGCGTGCCTGAGAAGTTCCGGCGAGTCTGAGGACTCGCGCGGCACATTGCCGGAGAATTGTTGTCGGATTATTTGACCATCATAAAATAGATGATGGCGACAATGACAATAAAGGCGACAAAAATCAGAATCAGCGGCAGGTGATTTTCTTTTGTTTTGGAATTATGATTGACATTATTCACTCCGGGGAAAGAACTTAAGTCATGCAGTCTTTTTATCATACGATCCTGCTCGATCAAAGTATCGGAATCCTCGACGCCAATTGTCACCGGCTCGACTATTTCACTTTTACTCGGCTCGATCCTGATCGCGATAATTGTCACATTATCCAGCCCGCCATGATCGTTGGCCATCTGGACCAGGGATCCGACGATTTGTTTGACATCCCGGTTACATTCCCGGACAACGGCATAGATCTCGTCATCCTCGGCGTATCCGCACAGGCCGTCGGAGCAGATAATATAAACCTCACCGGGCGTCACCTTGTCGCAGCGATAATCGACCTCGACCGTCTCTTTGACACCCAGCGCCCGGGTAATAATATTCTTATTGGTAAAATTGGCGGCCTCCTTCTCGGAGAGCGCACCGGTTTGCTGCAGTTCGGAAACCCAGGAATGATCGGTGGTCAGGCGAACCAGATTTTCATCGGTCAGACGATAGACCCGGCTGTCGCCGACATGAGCGACATGGATCAAATCATCCTCCAGCGCCACCGAAGCGAGTGTCGTGCCCATCCCGGCCTGTTCCTGGCGCATCCCGGCTTTCAAAAAGATAGCCCGATTGGCCAGGCGGGCCGCTTTAACCAGCAGATCGCCCCGTTTCGGAAAGACTGCCGGGAGTTTCAGAAGTTCAGATGCGGCAAGATCGTCGGCCAGATTCTTAAAACAGGCGGACATGATATCGCACCCCTCCTTCGAAGCGACCTCACCGGCGAGATGACCGCCCATGCCGTCACAGACAACGAACAGCGCCTCATCTTCGACTATTATGAAATTATCTTCATTACCGGTGCGAACAAGGCCGACATCAGTTTGACCGGCAACAGAAAATTTACTATTCAAAAAATCCCCGGTACTTTCTTCATATATTCGTGCTCTTAGTCCTTATAAATAACAAAATAAAACAACAAGCAACTCTTTTTTCATAAAAAATAAAACCCCCAATAAAGGGGGTTTTAAATATTATCGGAAATTCCGCATAAAACTGCAGAATATATTTATTTCACGCTTAAGAAACGTTATTTCAACAGCACCATTTTTCTGACCTGACTCTGCTCGCCGACCCTTAGACGGTACAGATAGACACCGCTGGCCAGATTTCCGGCGTCATACTCGACCTTATGAAATCCGGAGGACAGGTTTTCCAGATGGACAACATCGATTTCCTGGCCGAG
>CAZJLX010000644.1:0-1523 GCA_964546545.1 uncultured Ignavibacteriaceae bacterium
ACCATCTTTATTCGCGGCAGGAAATTTATCGGGAAAGCTTTACGCATAAAAATAACAAAACTGTGACCGCAGGCGATATCGAACGCGGTCTGCTCGGCCAGTTGAATCATATCGTTGTCGTTGCCGTCGGAACGGATCAGACATTCCTGCGATGCTTCACAAAAAGCGATCCCGAACTCGGCTACCGGCGAGACATTAATCATCGCTTCATACAAATCCTCGACCGTCTTGATAAAATGAGACATGCCGAAAATCATATTAACATCGGTCGGCATCTTTATATCGACTATCTTGGTTTTCATTTATCCTCCTCGGTCTGTATCATGATATGCTTAATTGTGTCACCCCGCCGAATTATATCGACAATATCCATTCCGGAGGTTACTTGCCCGAAAAGAGTATAACGGGCATCAAGATGCGGCAGTGGCGTCAATGCAATAAAAAACTGCGAGCCGCCGCTGTCTTTACCGGAGTGGGCCATGCCAACCGACCCGCGTGTAAAGGTCAAATTGCTGTATTCACAGCGTATAGTATACCCCGGCCCGCCGAAACCGTCACCGCGCGGATCGCCGCCCTGGACAACGAAATTCGGTATAACGCGGTGAAAAATAACGCCGTCATAAAAACCCTCGACGGCCAGTTTGATAAAATTGCCGACCGTCAGCGGAGCGACATCAAAAAGCAGTTCCAGTTCAATCTCACCCCGGTCGGTGTATATTTTGGCGATTGGATTTTTACGATATTGATTCAACAGCGATTTGATTTTACGCTCCGAAAAAAGACCGTTCGGATAATTTATATACCCGGTGCGATCGGTGCCGATTTTTTCTTTATAAAACTTCGCGGCCTCATAGCTTACCAGATAATTTTTATCCAAAACGCCGTGATACAAAATATCCTCGGCTTCTTTGTTGATACCGGCTTTGTCTTCCCCCAGAAATTCAGCCGCGGCGGCAATAACCGAGCGTTTCAATTCGCTATCGGCTCGTTTTTTCATCTGTATTATGGTCATCAACTGCGGCAGATATTTAACCAGCTTTTTTTCTCCGATTTTATCGATTGCCTCCGATTGCACGACAAAATCGGAATCGGACAAAGCCGATCTGATATAATAATCTATATTACCGCTGTCGGTAGTACACAGGGAATTAAAGGCGGCCGCCCGGACCGAACTTGAGCTGTCTTTAAACAACGTCATTAGCCTCGGTTTGACAGTCTCGCCGCCGATTTCTGCCAGCGCCTTGCCGCGCACGTCGGTGCCGAACGATACGATCCCGTCGATCTCCGTGAGATAGCGCAGCTCCTGCTCGGAGAGCTTGGTCTTGGACGTCATGAATCGCGCATACCGTGATTCGGGCGATAGGCGCTCGAAGGCATCCAAGAACATCTGCTTGTCCGAGGGACGGATCGTGCGTAGCAGCACCTTTTGCCCGTCCGACAATTGGACCGATTCCTCGTACTCGTCGCCGTAACGATTTGGTCTCTCGTCGTCCCCCATCGCGCGACTACCCTAGACGCGGTCG
>CAZJLX010000645.1:0-1522 GCA_964546545.1 uncultured Ignavibacteriaceae bacterium
GCATAATCCTCGGGCCTCCACCATTCTCCCCGAAAAGGTTGATTTGTCCAAAAATTCATATTATAATTATGACAAAGAGGAGTATTTATGGATATACTTGATTTTGCGATGCGGATGGAACAGGACGGGATGGTTTATTACCGGGATCAGGCCGCGCGAGCAGCAAACCCGGATTTGAAAAATATCTTCGAATCATTGGCCGAGGAAGAGGTCCGTCATTATAATTTGTTCAAAGGTCTAAAAGACAATCCGGATGACAAATCGGTCGGTGATATGTTAAAAGGCGGCGAGACCTTAAAACAGATTCAGAATATTTTTATCGATTTATCGCAGAGTGGTGAATCGCAGCCGTTTGGCCTGGATGAATTAACCGCCTGGACCAAAGCGCTCCGGATCGAAGAAAAGGCCGAAGCCTTTTATAAAGAAAAAGCGGCAGCCGAAAGCAATCCGATGCGAAAAGAATTGCTTTTGAAAATTGCCGCCGAAGAAAAAAATCATGTGTTAATGATTGATACTGTCCTGACATATTTGAGATCACCACAGACCTTTGTCGACAGCGCCCAGTTTAAGAATTTCCGCAGCCTTGAAGGGCTGTAAAAATTGATAAGAAAAACTACCCGAAAGCCCGAGGAAATTGTCCTCTTTAGTGATTTTTTTCACAAAGCCCTTGACTTTGAAAAACATAATTGCCATATTTGAGCGGAGCAGAAGAAAACCGAAATTACGGGGTAAAACGGTTAAGTATCGTGACTTCAACGCTTTTAAAGGAAACCGCTCTGATGGCTGAATCAGCCGCGATTCGTTATCCTTCATTTTCCAAAAAGATAATAATAATCGTCGGCGGTTTTGGAAGTGGCAAAACCGAGATTTCCGTCAATCTGGCCAAATACTTAAAAAAGACAACTCAAACCGAAATCACGATTGTTGATCTCGATCTGGTCAACCCTTATTTCCGCACCCGCGAAGCGATCGATGAATTCGATAAATTGGGAATCAAAGCGGTCGCGCCTCGAGGTGGTCAGTTTTATGCCGACCTGCCGATTCTTCTGCCCGAAGTAAAAGGAGCTATCGAAAACAATACAGGGATACTGATTCTCGATGTCGGCGGGGATGCCCAGGGAAGTAAGGCGCTGGGGTCATTATCTGATGTTTTTTTAGATGAATCTTATGAGATGTTATTTGTTATAAACAGTCGAAGGCCGCAAACCGCCGATTTAAAGGGTTGCCTCGAAACTATGACAAGGATTGAAAAAAGTTCAAATCTCAAATTCACTGGACTGATTGCGAACAGCCACATGCTGGAAGAGACCGATGCCGACCTACTGCTCGAAGGATACAAACTGGCTGATGAAATAAAAGAGGAGATTAATCTGCCTCTGGTTTTCCTGAGTGCCAAAGAAAAACTGCTGAACAAGATCGACTTGACTCGGTTAAACAGCCCAATATTGCCGCTTACCCGTTCAATGCTGAAGCCGTGGGAACGAAGCGAATCAGGGGAGAGAGATTGATGCCGGGTGTACGG
>CAZJLX010000646.1:0-1504 GCA_964546545.1 uncultured Ignavibacteriaceae bacterium
GCCCTGTTGCTCGAAGCCCTTGTCAGGATCGACACCCTTGTCACACAGCCACATACAGCCTTCCTTGTCTAGGAAGACTTGCATCGGGCGGGCACCAGGATGAAATACGCCATGACCCACTTCCAATTTTTCTTTGTTTCCGGTTTCCATGATACTTACCTCCTTATAGGGTTAATTATATGTTCATACAAAATCGTATTCATGTTCTCCTTAATAATTCATGGGGCGGGGACCTGTCGCTTCCGATCCGGCCAAATCAATCATCAGCTGGTTATAGTTGGCGCGATTGGTTTCGACAAAAACGCGCGTATTTCCCATCACAACTACCGAATACTTACTCCCCCAAACTGTCCATCCGACCAAAGATCCGTATTCTCGCGTTAAATTTTTATTTAGAGAGCTTAAAAAATCCCTGGATGCCTGATTTTGACGAACACAAAGTTCAGCACTTTCCATCAAATCATCAGGCAACTCGCCCACTTTTCGAATGACCTTACCATCTTCGGAGAATTGTCCTGCCGCAACAACTCCCTCAATTTTCATTAGCCTGTCAAGTCCAATCATTATCGACCTCCTTTTATTTATAATCTGCTAATTTAGGATATATCAAAAAATATGCCAATTAGGCCGCATAGTTTTTATGACTAGGATAAATTATTGAGATACAATACAATAGCATGGTAAAAACGGGCTTTAATTATCTTAATGCAGGTAACCTGTTAAGGATTAACCGAGCATTATCGCACGACAGAAAAAGATAATCGTGCAATAACGCAACGCAAATATTGAAGAATATTTAGCTTTCTCCGTTGGGTATTTTAAGGCCGAGTTTTTTTATTTTTCTGTATAAAGTGGATGGATTAACGCCGATTTGTTTGGCAGTGTCTTTACGTGACCAGTTATTTCGCTTCAGGGCCGCAATCAGAAATAACGCTTCCATTTCATTCATAGTGGTCGCTATTTCAACGGCTGGGATAGATTCTCTGCCCTGTAAGTGCACCGGTAAATGTTCGGGTTTAATTATACCTCGGGTACAAATGACAAAGGCATGTTCGATTATATTTTCTAATTCGCGGATATTCCCCGGATAACCATATTTCATTAAGATCTCCAGGGTGGGCTGGGAAACTCCCGGGATATCTTTTTGTTGCAGACGATTAAATCGTTCGACAAAATGGTCAATCAACAACGGGATATCTTCTTTTCTATCACGTAGGGGAGGCAGGACAATCTTAACAACATTTATTCGGTAGAATAAATCTGCTCGGAACGTTCCATCTGAAACCAATTGGTCCAAGTGGCTATTTGAGGCGGCAATTATTCTAACATCTGAACGTAATGATTTAGTGCTGCCCAAAGGTTCATATTCCTTTTCCTGAAGAACACGCAGTAATTTAATTTGCATCGCCTGTGATATATTGCCAATTTCATCCAGGAATAAGGAACCCTTTTCAGCAAGGGCGAATCGTCCCTTTTTATCTTTTTTGGCGTCCGTAAAAGCCCC
>CAZJLX010000647.1:0-1503 GCA_964546545.1 uncultured Ignavibacteriaceae bacterium
ATGAGATGAAAATTATCGCCGATTTTATCGACCGGGCTATTCAGAATCTTGGCGATGATGAGGCTTTGGCCGGTATCGCCGGCGAGGTTAAAAAGCTGTGCGACAAATTCCCTCTTTATACCGGACGTAAAGAAGCGACATGATTCGCTTTTCGCAGGGATATTTAAGGCCGGCATTAAATTTATGCTGGCCTTATTTTATTTTTACGATTTTGGTCGCGATATATAATTGTCTTTTTCTGCGTTACGGATTTAATGCCACCGATGAGGGCTGGCTATTAACGCTTGGCAAGCGAATCAGTGAGGGGCAGATACCTTATAAAGATTTCTATTTTCTGATTAACCCCTTATCGATTTATATCCAGGCTTTTTTTATCTGGATGCTGGGCGATAGCCATACGATTCTGATATCCCGTATTTGCTGGGTGGTACAGATGTGGTTGATATCTATCCTGCTGTCATTTGTTTATCGCAAATATGTCAATCGGATTGAGCTGCTTCTATTATTGATTATGTCATTTTTCGTCTCCACGATGCTTATCTCATTTCCCTGGTACAACTATGACGCCGCTTTTTTCGCGGTCCTGACCTTATTATTTTTTGGTCGGCGGAAATATGTACTTATGGGCTGTGCCGCTTTCTTCTCCTTCTTATCGAAACAAAGTTATATTTTATTGCTGCCACTGTTTTTTTTCGGAAATTTGACGTTACAATATTTTAATATTATTCCCCGAATTATAAAAATTAACTCCTCTATTAAAATTTCAATTGGCTGGTTGATACCGATGTTTGTTTATATCGGTTATCTGACGATAAATGATTCCTTGTCGGCCTATTATTATAATGTGGTCTCGATGCCTATAGAGAGTAATCAGGTATCTTTAACATTTGCCATTTTTCAAAATAATGCTATTGCCTTTTTAATTGGTCTACCGCTGATATTTACAGTCATGGTTCTGATATTAGCGCCCTCTAAAAACTGGCTTTGCTGCATAATTTTATCCTGTCCCGCGTTCCTCTTTATATTTATGCAAAAATTCAGCTGGTTTGGTTTCTCAGTAATTATGTTTAACTATGCCGTTTTTTTGTTTTCTATATTTAAATTTAATGTTAAAAAATGTACTAAAATTCCTGAATATATAAATTCGATTTTACCTTCTTTTCTGTTACTGATTATTATTCAGTATCTGTCCGGCATGACCCTGGTTGGCATCTTTTTCGGCACTCTTGGGGCAGGACTGGCTCTGCCCTTCTCATACATCTATTTGAAAAATTTGGTACATATTCCATCCGGCAGATATTTTATCCTTCCGATTTTTCTGGTTATCCTGGTTTTTGCGGTATATTACAAAACCAGCTCTGTATATCGGGATGATGACAGGTCAAATCTGACCGCGGAGTTTAAAAGCGGCAAATTACGAGGTATTAAAACCACCCCCCGCAATTTTAAACAGATAGAGAGCGTTATCGCATCGGTTGAGAAATACAGCAATCCGGGTGATTA
>CAZJLX010000648.1:0-1501 GCA_964546545.1 uncultured Ignavibacteriaceae bacterium
AAAGTGTAAACCATGTGTCCGGAATAAAGTGTAAACTATGTCCCGGAAAGAACAACAGGCCGGGGCCTGTTTTTTGCCTTCGGTCAGCCTTGATGTACTTTTCCACTAAACTCAGGCCAGAAGCCGTGCTGAAAATCCCTATAAAATCGGGGCACTCCTGGCATTCACGCGGTGTATTAAGAGTATTTCCAAATCATATATTTTTTATTACTATTAAATATGTTGAAATACAAATGACATGAAATGACCAATTAAATATATTCATTATTTAATGGTCACGAGAGGCTAGAAAAATCGTCGGATAAATGGCAATATTCCAATTATGTTTGGTACAATGATAGGATAGATGTAATACTAGAGATGGATCGATTGCCATAGGAAGGAATTACCACCCTTCAGGTTGGCTACAGAAGCTCTTGATAAAACTCCCTGGTTTTATATTGCTCAGACGATGGTTTAATCATATTTTTTAAGACATGGTATTAAGTGGAAAAATAATACGATGGATCACTTTAATGTTGCATCGGCTGCATTCAGCCCTTCGACAGACCGAGTACATCTATATGATACTTATCGCCTTGGCGATTGGATTATTGGGTGGCTTATGTGCTGTTGGCTTTAGAGAACTGATACGTATTATTCAACTCGGTGCCTGGTGGAAAAGCGGCAATCTTGTAGAGCATATCCGCCTCCTGCCTTGGTGGTGGAAAATTGGTATTCCAACTTTCGGCGGACTGTGTGTTGGTCTCATTATTCACTATTTCGCCCGTGAGGCTAAGGGACATGGCGTCCCGGAAGTTATGGAAGCCGTTGCGGTTCGCGGTGGGCGCATTCGCCCACGAATTGTGTTTGCCAAGATGGTGGCTTCGGGAATCTGCATTGCAACCGGCGGCTCTGTAGGGCGTGAGGGACCAATTGTTCAAATCGGCTCCTCGCTCGGCTCGACAATTGGTCAGTGGTTTAAGATCAGCGAGCGGCGTTTGCGGACTCTGGTTGGATGCGGTGCGGCCGCCGGGATCGCGGCAACTTTCAATGCGCCAGTGGCCGGTGCGCTGTTTGCGGTAGAGATAATTCTCGGCGATTTTGCTGTCTCACAGTTCTCCCCGATTGTAATATCGTCGGTTAGTGCGACAGTTGTCGGTCGTTATTTCCTCGGTGATTTCTCGGCATTTAATGTGCCCACATATAGTCTTGGTAACCCCTTCGAACTTTTTGTTTATGTCATTTTGGGACTGGTTGCCGGTTTGGTGGCCGTTGCATTTGTTAAGGCATTATACAAATCTGAAGATATTTTTGACAGTCTCCCAATCTATCCGCCGCTTAAGACGGTTATTGGCGGATTCCTTATTGGTCTGTTAGCCCTGCAATACCCCCAAGTTTTGGGCCTCGGCTACGAGACAATAGACCAAGCCCTTAAAGGGAATATGGTTCTGGATCTGCTTCTCATTCTGGTCGTGGTAAAAATATTTGCGGTCTCCATTACCATTGGCTCAGGTGGCTC